>JAEDDW010000016.1 GCA_016293645.1 Treponema sp.
AAAAAATAATGATTTTTTTGTTTTTGCTATTGACATAAAATGGGTAATTATATATTATCTAAGCATCGATTGCCGGCGTAGCTCAGCTGGTAGAGCGGAGGACTGAAAATCCTTATGTCATCAGTTCGATTCTGATCGCTGGCAATTTAAGACACTTCTTTACGAGGTGTCTTTTTTTTTACCCTTGCAACATTTATGCAACAATATCATGGGAGTTCCGCCTTTCTTGTTAAAAGCATTTTTTTGGATTATAATATGCATATGAAATTTTTGATTATTGCTACTGAAACAGATGGAACTACAAAATTCGCAGAATTCCTTGAATCTAAAGGTTGTTCTGTTGAAATTTCCACTTTGAATGAAGACAACACCCTTCTTTTCTCAAAAATAAAGAATGCTGACAATTATATTCTGCTCGACAGTGATAGACTTATGGATAACGGTATTTTCCTGTTTATGCTCGGTCGTATTTCTGAAAGGGGACACTTTGCCATTTTCCAGGGTAAAAACGCTGAAAGCCTCAAGCCATACAATCCTGAGAATGCGGATTTCTTCTATGCTGAAAAGAAAGCCGATGCAATGAAAACATTGAAAGAAAATTTCAAGGCATATTTTGATGCTGACAAAAAGCGTACTGCATTGAATGATCTGCTTTCACGTGGACTTCCTTTCAACGCAGACTGTATGGCTCACTTCATTGAGAAAGATAAGCCGGAGATCGTCGAGCTTGTTTATGAGGCAGGTCTTGATCTGAATTCCTTTACTGAAGAGGGAGTTCCTGTTCTTTGCGCAGCTACCAGATGTGGCAATTTTGAATATGTTAAATGGCTTCTTAAAAGAAATGCTGATGTAAATATCATTTCCAAGGACCGTGGTTATTCTCCTGTCATGGATGCGGTCTGGAAGAAGAATCTTGAGATGGTGAAGCTTTACATAAAGGCTGGTGCCGATCTGAACATAATGAGCCGCGACGGACAGCCTATCCTTGTTCTTGCCGTTGGAAATGGAAATGCAAAGATTGTTGAGGCTCTCCTTAAAGCCGGAGCTGATCCGGATGTCCAGGATGGAATGGGCATGAGCGCCAGAAGTTATGCAAATCTTTTCAAAAATGCGGATCTTATCAAAATCATGAATAAGTTCCCTAAAAAAGAGTAGATCATGCAAAAAAATAGAAAAAAGTATGTTGTTGCAATCGCTGGCGGCGGTACAGGTGGTCATATCTATCCTGGAATCGCCGTGGCTGATGAAATAAGAAATTTAATCTCCGGTAAAGACATTGATCTTGAAATCAACTGGATTGGTTCCTCCAGGGGAATGGATAAGAATCTGGTTGAGAGAAGTTTTGTGTCAAATGGTGGAAGCATAGACCGTTTCTATGGAATCCCTTCAGGCAAACTCAGGCGATATCTTACCATCAGGAATTTTTTTGATTTATTTAAAATTCTTGCAGGTTTCATCAAGGCTTTTTTCATTCTTGCCAGGATGAAACCTGACTGCCTTTTTTCCAAGGGTGGATTTGTCAGTGTTCCTCCATGTATGGCAGCAGGAATTCTTGGTATCCCTTTTTTTACCCATGAATGTGATTTTACTCCTGGTCTTGCCACAAGGATAAACAGCAGAAAGGCAAAAAATGTTTTTGTCTCATACGAGGATACAAAAAAGTATTTCCCTGAATCCGTAAAGTCAAAATGCGTCGTTACGGGCAATCCTGTAAGACCTGTTTTTTACGAGGATCATTCAAAGGATGGTCTTAAATTTCTTGGAATTCCTTCTGACCACAAAAAGCCGGTTCTTCTTGTAATTGGTGGCAGTCTTGGGGCATTGCAGATAAATAATCTTGTAACTGAATCCCTTGCTGAATTGAAGAAAAATTTCATCGTCGTCCATCAGACTGGAAAATCTTTCGCTGATGATAATCCGGCCATAATGAGTTCCGCCGATGAAAATTACAAGCCTTATGCGTTCATCTACAACGAAATGGTTGCTGTAATCCAGGCTTCTGATGTGATTCTTTCCAGGTCGGGTGCAAATTCCCTTTCAGAGTGTTCAGTGTGCGCAAAGCCGATGGTTCTTATTCCTCTTTGTGGATCCGGAACAAGAGGAGACCAGGTTGACAATGCCAGGTTCTTTGAAAGCAAGGGGGCTGCTGTAGTTCTTGTCGGTAAAGATGCTGAAAAAGGCAGACTTCTTGAAAATCTGCTTGCCCTCCTTGATGAAAATAGGAGAAAAGAAATGTCTTCCAGATGTCTGCTTCTTACAGCCGGAACTAAACCGGTCTCTAAGATTGCGGAACTTGTGCTAAAGGAAATTGGTCTATGAATCTTCCTGTTATTGATATGGTGTTTACGATTGTCATCATCGCTCTTGCTTTGTTTGGCATGATCAACGGTTTCATCAATGAAGTCATGGGTAAAATCATTCCGATTGTTTCAATCTGGATAGCTTTCATGACATTCAGATATGTTGTGGAACCCATCGAAAAAAATGTGAACATGCATTTTGTCGCAGTGGTGCTGGCTTTCCTCATAGTCTTTATCGCATGTTTTATCGTTCTGAAAATCCTGCAGCTTATTTTGAAATCGATTTTCAGTGGATATGTGCTCAAGTCTTTGGACAGATTTCTTGGGCTTGTTGCTGGTGCTTTTGAAGGCATTGCACTGGTCTGTGTTGTCCTGATAGTTCTTCTTGCACAGCCTTGGTTCGATACCAACAGTCTTCTGGCCGGAAGCATTTATCTGAAGCTTCTTGGGCCTGTAATTTCTATTCCGCTAAATGTTCTCAATGAGTCTTTGAACGGAACTAAAACCGCTTTCTTGAATTGTCTGGGTGCCATGAATGTTTGACAATATCATCAGCCAAAGTGTAACGGAACAGCTTAAGGAAAATATTCTCGCACATAAACTGCCTGGCGCAGTTCTTTTTTATGGACCTGCATCTTCTGGTAAGCTTTCCTGTGCCCTTGAAACTGCCCGAGTACTTTCCTGTGAGAACGGGGGAGACTGGACCTGCTGCTGTTCAAGCTGTCTTAAGCACAAGGCCCTGGTAAGCCATAACGTCCTTATCGCAGGTCCTGGTAACAAAACCCTTGAAATAAATGCCGCTCGCAATACACTGGTCACCATGAATCTTCAGAATTCACGGCATCTTGAAGCAAGCCGTTACCTGTTTTTAAGGGCTGTCAGAAAACTTACAGTACGGTTCAGTCATGTCCTATGGGAAGGTGATGATAAGCTTTCGAAATTCTCTCCGATTCTTGAAGCAATAAATGATAATCTTGAGCTTCTTCAGCCGGGAAGAGTTCTTCCTGATGACGAGGAGCTTAAAAAGATAGTTGATGCTGTCTGCAAGGATTGCGAAAAGCTTGAGAGCTCCTATCTTTATGATTCTTTGCCTGTGTCTCAGATCAGAAATTTTTCCAGCTGGGCTCATCTTACTTCAAGCAGCGGCAAGAAAGTGATAATAATTGAAAATGCCGAACAGATGATGGAAGGATCAAAGAATGCCCTCCTGAAAATTCTTGAGGAACCTCCCCGGGATACAATGTTCATTTTGACGACAACACAAAGAGGTGCGATCCTACCGACGATTCTTTCACGACTCAGGACTTACAGTTTTGTTGAAAGATCTGCAGAAAAGCAAAAGGAATTGATCCAGCGTGTCTTTCATACGACATGCAATGTGAATGGGGCGGAAGTTGAAACGATCAATGATTTTCTTCAGACTTTCCTGCCCGTGAAACCCGATGAGGTTTACCTTCATGCTGACAAATTCTTCAATAAGATTGCAGAAGGTCATGTTCCTGACATTGCGGCAGTTGTAGATTCCTGCTGTGGTTTTGAACCAAAAGTGCTTTTTAAGATTTTCCTTCGTGGAATTATTGAAGCCCAGAAAAAAATGAAGGTCAATGGGGCTGGTTTTGAAGTTTCCGCAAAACTACTTGCTCTGTTAAGAAAGACATTGAACAATGTTACGCTTTATAATCAAAATCCCTCATCTGCCCTTGAGGAGCTTACCCGAAGCATCATGGAATTGAATTTCCTGAATGATGGTATCATGAGGAGCTGTGCAAATGAGTGATTTTGTAGGCAAGGTTTCCGAGAAATTAAAAAAACTTTCTGATGAACAGGTAGAAAGGCTTATTTCTACGATTCAGGAAGAGAATGATATTTTTGATTCCATTCTTGAAAGTCTTTCTGCCGGTATTGTCGTTGTTGATAAATCCTGGCATGTCATAAAACTTAATAAAGCTGTAAAAAGACTTGTTCCTCTGGTTGCCCACTATAAAGAACGCAATGATGTTTTCTGGAATTTGATAGATGACTCCGACATTGCTGAGTTCTTTTCTAAGACTGCTTCGGATAATAATTACAATGTAAGCCGTGAATTTTCCCTGGTCTCTGAAAATTCCACTTCATTCATTGTTATTTCCGTTCTTCCCTTGGTGAAGAAAAAGGATATCGCCGGCTCAATCATTACGATAAGTGATATGACTGCAAAAAGACAGCAGGAAATTCTTCTGCATAGAATGGACAGTCTTCAGAGTCTTACAAATCTGGCAGCATCAGTTGCCCATGAAATCAAAAATCCTCTTGGGGCCATAAGCATACATATTCAGCTTCTTCAAAAAGCCATCAGAAAAAGCCGTAATAGCGACGGAATACTTCCTGAAGAAAAATTCGTTGAAAAATATCTCGATGTGGTGAATGAGGAAATAGATAATCTTAACAGAATAGTGATGGATTTCCTTTTTGCCGTAAGGCCTGTAAAAGTCCAGCTTGTGCTTTCAGATCCTGATAAAGTGATCAGAAAAAGCGTTGAGTTTTTCAGACCTGAACTTGAGAATGGCAAAATTGAACTTTCTGTCGATCTGTGTGATGAAACAAGGCTTCTTATTGATGAAAAGCTTATGCGTGAAATAATCATCAACTTGATTCAGAATGCCAAAGCTGCTGTTTTATCAGCAAAGAACAGGTCTTTCTTGAAGATTGGCGTAAATTCATTTGTAAAAAATGACAGATATATTCTTACTGTTGCAGACAATGGATGCGGTATGAACAGCGATACATGTTCTCATGTTTTTGAGCCTTACTACACGACAAAAGCCAATGGAACCGGGCTTGGACTTACTACTGTATATAAAATAATCAAGGAATTCCAGGGAGACATTTCAGTCACATCAGAAGTCGATAAAGGAACTGTGTTTACGGTTTCAATTCCCGTGCCACAGCAGTCAACCATGCTTCTTGAAGGAGCCGTTAAGTGAAATTTACACTATTGATTATTGATGATGAAAAAAACATACGCGATGGGCTTGCAGCCAATTTTGAACTTGAAGACTACAATGTAAAGACTGCATCTTCCGGAGAGGAAGGAATCGAGCTCATTTCTAAAGGTGATATTGATCTTGTGATTACTGATCTGAGGATGCCAGGCATAAGTGGAGAAGAAGTTTTAAAGCATGTTGCAACTGTCACTCCAGGAATTCCGGTGATCATCCTTACAGGTCATGGAAGCATTGATGCTGCCGTCGATGCCATGAGACATGGAGCTTATGACTTTTTGACCAAGCCGCTGAATCTTGATCAGCTTGAGATGATCGTAAAAAGGGCTCTGGAAAGCCGCGAACTCAAACTTGAGCATCAGGATTTGAAGAAATCCGTTGATGAAAAAAATGCCTTCAAGGACATGATCGGCAAATCACCTGCGATGCAGAAGATTCAGGAGATAATAAAGAAAGCTGCGGATTCAAAGGCGAGCGTTCTTATTACTGGAGAAAGTGGTGTCGGTAAGGAAGTTGTGGCCCGTGCCATTCATGAACTTTCCTCAAGGCATGGAAAACCCATGATAGATGTTCACTGTGCAGCCCTCAGCGAAACCCTTCTCGAAAGTGAATTGTTTGGACATGAAAAGGGTGCCTTTACAGGTGCAGACCATCTTCAGAAGGGCCGCTTTGAAAGAGCCCACGGAAGCACCATTTTCCTTGATGAGATCGGAGAAATCAATCAGAGTACACAGATCAAGATCTTAAGGGTCCTTGCAGAAAGGAAATTTGAGCGAGTTGGTGGAGAGCAGACCATTGCTGTTGATGTAAGGATAGTTGCCGCAACCAACAGAAATCTGGAAAATGAGATAAAAGAGGGCAAATTTAGAGAGGATTTGTTTTACAGGTTGAATGTCATCCATATTCATGTTCCTCCATTGAGAGAAAGAAAAAGCGATCTGCCTCTTCTTATGGCATCTTTCCTTTCCCGATTTAATGAGGAAAACGGAAAAAGCATAAAGGGCTTTGACAATAAATCCAAGGCTGCCATGAATTCCTATGATTGGCCTGGAAACATAAGGGAACTTAGAAATTGTGTTGAAAGCGCTGTTGTCATGTGCAGTGGTGATGAAATCACGATTGATGATCTGCCTGTAAACATTGCCAGCAGTTCTTCAGAAAACGCCATTTCTGTTCCATTTGGCATTTCTCTTAATGATGCTGAACGGATTGTTATTGAACAAAACCTTGCTGCCCAGAAAAACAACAAAACAAAGACCGCGGAAATTCTTGGCATAGGCAGAAAAACATTGCAGCGAAAACTTGCTGAATGGGGCATAGAAGATGGAGAGAGTAGCGATGGAGACAATGTATGATAGACTTGGTGATCTGCTAAATGAAACTTTGGAAGCCGGACATGTCAAATTTGTAAAACCTCCGGTAGAAAACAAAGAAGACGAAAACAGAAAACCACAAAAGAGTGAAGATACCGGGACAATTGAGAAAGAAAAACATAAGAGGAACTTTTCTACGGAACGCAGAAAAAATCCGGGTCATAAAAAGATGGCTTCTGCTGAACCTGTACCTTTCCTAAAAAAATTGACTCCTGAAATCATGAGAGCTTACAGAAACCTTGGAATCACTGTCAGTGCTACAAAAGATGAAGTGAAAAAAGCTTACAAGGAAAGATTGAAGTATTTTCATCCGGATAAGCACACCGGCAATGTAATTCTTGAAAAAATCGCCACAGACAAGACACGTCAGGTTGTGGAATCTTTTGAACTTATAATGAATTATCTTGGAGAAAAATAAGTGGCTTTGACTGCTTAAATAAAAAAAGCACAGTTTTGAAAAGGGTCTTAAAGTGTTAGAACACAACCCAGAACAAACACTGTGCTTTTTCCAACAAGGCTTCTTTTGAAGCCCGTATATATGTTCCCCATCTCCTTGTAAGCGGGGATAACATTGAAACTTAGATTACAGTACCGTCAGGAATTACTGCACCCTTGCGGATGACGATGATTCCTTCTGCGCTGTAGAAAAGACCGTGATCACCGTCATCATACTTCTTTCCGCTGACATTGATGCAGCAGTTGTTTCCGATGTGGGCATTTTTATCGATGATTGCACGTTCAATCTTGCATCCCTTACCGATTCCCATGTCAGGAATCTTCTTTTTCTTGTTTGCAGCCTTTTCTTCTTCTGTTTCGTAGAAGTCGGCACCCATCATTACAACGCCCTTAAGGTCGCAGTCTTCACGGATAATCGATCTAACACCGATAACAGATTTCTTGATGCTGCTGTCTGTAATGACACATCCTTCGCTTGCAAGAGTAGATGTAAGAGTTGCATTGTTGATCTTGCTTGGAGGAAGGTTGCTCATCTGTGTATAGACAGGTTTTGTTTCTTCGTACATGTTGAATGCAGGAACTGGGTTTGTAAGATCAAGTGTTGCTTCATAGAATGAACGGATAGTACCGATGTCTTCCCAGTAGTCATTGAAGATGTAGCTGTTGACCTGGTGATCCTTGATTGCCATTGGAATGATTTCCTTACCAAAGTCAGTCTTCTCGTTGTCAAGGAGCTTTTCCATTGTGTCTGCATTGAAGATGTATATACCCATTGAAGCAAGGTATTCAAGATCAGCAGGAAGGTCTCCGCGTGATTTTTCCGGAATCTTCCAGTGGTCGATGTTGAGGTCTGCGGCAGGTTTTTCCATGAATGCTGTGATTCTGTTTGTATCATCTACCTGCATGATGCCGAATCCTGTAGCATCGCGGCGGTTTACGGCCTTTGCGGCGATGGTGATTTCTGCGCCACTTTCAATGTGTTCGTTCATGAATTCCTTGAGATCCATCTTGTAGAGCTGGTCTCCGGAAAGGATGATGTAATGTGTCGGTTTCTGAACACGGAAGTGACCGAAGTTCTTGCGTACTGCATCTGCTGTTCCTTCGTACCATCCGGAATGTTCCAGAGTCTGTTCAGCTGCAAGAATTTCAACGAATCCGCCTGAGAAACGGTCGAAGTTGTAGGAATTATTGATGTGAAGGTGAAGCGAAGCAGAGTTGAACTGGGTCAAAAGATAGATCTTTTTATAACCCGAATTAATACAGTTCGAAATAGGAATATCAACGATTCTGTATTTTCCGCCAAACGGAACTGCTGGCTTTGAGCGTTCTTTTGTGAGAGGGTAAAGACGTGTTCCTTTTCCACCACCAAGGATGATTGCAAGAACCCTAGGTTCTTCTTTAGTTTTAGCTGCCATATTATTAAATTCCTCCGAAATCTATCAAAACTATTGAATTAATTATAAATCAGTTTTTGCAAAAAGCAACAAAAATCTAGATCAGCAGATCGGTTTTGCTGACTGCGAAAGAAGAGTCCTGAAGCTGTCTTCATGCATCGGTTTTGCATAGTAGAAACCCTGTGCGATGTCGCAGCCGATTCTTTTGAGCATTTCGCATTGAAGTTTCGTTTCGACGCCTTCCGCAACGGTCTTGATTTTCAGTTTTTTCGCCATGTCGATGACAGATGATATGATTATGTTTTCTTTCTGGTTTTCAGGATTTACGGAAAGAAATTCCTTGTCAAGTTTTATGACGTCAGCCGGCATGTTCTTCAACAGATTCAGGGAAGAATAGCCGGAACCAAAATCATCCACGGAAACGGAAAATCCTGCTTTTTTGATTTCCTTCATGACTTTTATGAGGCGCTGCTGATTGTCAAACATTATGCTTTCCGTAAGTTCAACTTCAATTTTATTCTCACCGATGTCATATTTTGCGGCAATAGCCTTAAGTTCCCTTATGAGATTAGGATTGTAGAGATGATATCTGCTCAAATTGAATGAAATCGTAAGCGGGCATAGGGTCTTTGATTCTGCACTGTGGTTCCATTTGTCAAGAAAGTCGCAGACCTTGTTGAAAACAAACTTGTCGATCTTTTCAATGAATCCATTGTCCTCAAACAGTGGCACGAATTTTCCAGGTTGTAGAAATCCCTTGCGCGGATTGTTCCATCTGATTAAGGCTTCTGCACCAACTACCTTTTCATTTGTAAAGTCAAATTTAGGCTGGTAAAACACTTCAAACTCTTTGTTCTGATATGCATTTTCCATCGTGAGGGTTATCTCGCGGTTCCACTCATGGGAGTCCTTCATTTCATTTGTATATTCGATTACTCTATGTGTTGCAAAATTGTTTTTCCTGAGCTTTTGGGCAAGGTTTACCTTATCGATCATGGAATCAAGGGATTCCCGGGGATCTTCTATATAGTAAACACTTGTCGTAAAAGTGAAGTTGTAATGTTCCGGCAGAATGTCTTTCAGGGAATCCTTGAAATTCGTCATTTCGTAGACACGTTCCTCTACATTCCAGAAGAATCCAGGGTTCCGTGTAAAATAGATGAAGTTGTCGGCAAAAAACCTCAATACGAATTCATTTTTGCTGCAGTGTCTGTTGAAATGCTTTCCGACACGTTTGAGAAGTTCGTTGCCAGTTGAAATTCCATAGGTTTCATTGATGATCCCAAGATTGTCAATGTTGAATGACAAAATCATGTATTGGTTTGGTACTGCGGAAGCCAGAACCTTTCTTACCCGTTTCCTGAAATGTGAATAGTTTGGAAGCCCTGTTATGCTGTCAAATTCAAGCTGGTAGTTTTTTCTTCTGAGAATAAAAAGAAGAAGTGCTACGACAAAGAGTATAAGTGTAAATACGATAACCTGTGTATAAAGTACGACTGCATTGGCGGAGAAAAAAGTTTCTAACAGTTTATTCATTTAACATCCTATTTTAATTGATTCCACCCAAGAATCTAGTATAGAACCGTTTGCGCAGAATTGTAAAGAATTATTTTGACAGTAATATTAAAAATATGATACGGACTGATTTTGAATTAATTTAAGTTTATTTTAAGAAAATTTCAAAATATACTTAAGCTTATTTTAAGAAAGTATGGGCAAATTTGAAAAATTCCTACTATATATATACGAATTTTACGAATTTATGTAAATTTGACTAAACCGATAACTTTCGTGGCCGATATTAATAATAGAGGTATGGTATATGATTAGAGGTTGGTACATTGGAGCAAGCGGAATGAATGCTCAGCAGAACAGGCTGGACACAATTTCCAACAACCTTGCTAACGTTGATACTACAGGATTCAAGAAAGAAATTCCTGTAAGTAAAGAATTCAGCGAGCTTCTTCTCAGAAGGACTCAGGCAGACGGAATCTACAAGACTGGCTTTGGTTCCTGCGATGTTGCACCAGTAATCGGCAGCATCGGTGTTGGTGTTGAGACCAATGAACTTTACACAGATTTTCAGCAGGGGTCTTTCAAAAACACAGACACAAAAACGGACATGGCTTTGAGCGGTGAAGGTTTTTTTGCAGTTGAAACTCCAAACGGAGAACGCTACACACGCAATGGTAACTTCCACCTTGGCAAGGAAGGAATTCTCCTTACAAAGGAAGGATATCCTGTACTTGGTGAAAACGGTCCGATCCATGTAGAAGATGACAGATTCTATGTAAACCAGGACGGAATGATTTACAACAAAGAAGATAATGTCCTTGTTGACAGAATCAAGGTCGTTCGTTTTGAAAATGAACGCTTTCTGAAGAAGCAGGGATCTTCCCTATGGAATACAAATGACATTGCCGGTCAGCCACATATTGCTGAAGGCGATGAAAGACCAAGATTCCTTCAGGGCTATACAGAGACAAGCAACGTGAATGTTGTGAATGAAATGGTTCAGATGATTGAAGTCAACCGTGCATATGAAGCCAACCAGAAATCTGTCCAGACACAGGACAGTATGATGGATACGCTTTGGTCTAAGGTTGTGACTGTAAACCGTTAATTGACAGGCTGGAAATCTAATTCAAGGGGATAAAAATGGTAAGAAGTTTATGGAATGCTGCAACTGGAATGAACGGTCAGCAGATGAATATTGATACAATTTCCAACAATCTTTCAAACGTAAACACAACAGGCTTCAAACAGCATCGTGCTGAATTTGAAGATCTTGTGTATCAAAATGTAAAACTTGCAGGAACTCCAGCAACTGAAGATACTGTGACTCCTGTAGGACATCAGATGGGCAGCGGTGTAAAGGTGGGAGCAACGCAGCGTATCATGAGTCAGGGTTCACTCCAGGCAACCGGTGTTGATACTGATGTTGCTATTGTTGGTGACGGTTTTTTCCGTGTTCAGCAGTATGACGGATCATGGGCATATACTCGTGATGGTTCTTTCAAGGTTGATTCTACAGGTCAGCTTGTTAATGCAAATGGACTTCGTGTTCAGCCTGAGATCATCATGCCGGAAGGATTCCAGCTTGAGACTCTCAGCATTTCTGATACTGGACGTGTGAACGTAAAGGTAAACGGTCAGCTTGATCCGATTGAAATCGGTCAGATTGAACTTTATAGATTTCCAAATGCTGTTGGCCTTGAGAATACTGGAGACAATCTTTACAAGGTTACAAATGCTTCTGGGGATCCAATTGCTGCCCGTCCTGGTCAGGATGGAATGGGTATCGTAAAGCACAAGTTCCTTGAAATGAGCAATGTTTCAATTGTAAATGAAATGGTTCAGATGATTGTTGCCCAGAGAGCATATGAGTTCAACTCAAAGGCCATTCAGACAAGCGACAATATGCTTCAGACTGCAGCAGGTCTCAAGCGTTAAAGCATAGTGATATAAAAAAGTAATAGATACATACCTCAAAACCAAGAAGGGGCTGTCTTAAAAGTATTTCAGGGTGGTTGAGCGTAGTCGAAACCACCATGGCTGGTGTTATTGGACATTTCGACATGCGGCGCAATGATCCTGGCATAAATACTTATTGGAGGGCCCCTTTTTGTTTGTCGTTCTGATCATTGTATCAGGGGAAAGAAAAAAAAATCATTTTATCGTATAATTCTGTCACAATGAAATATGATGAATCAAGGCTGAGACAGTTTCCTGTATTCAGCCATATGGATGATATATGCGATGCATTGAAAGGGTCACAGGGACGTTGTCTTGTAATGACTGCGGAAACCGGTGCCGGAAAATCTACTGTCTTTCCAATTGGACTTCTTGATAATTTTGATGGACACATCGTCATGACCGAACCAAGACGACTTGGTGTTCTTGGTACAGCAAACAGGATGTCAGATCTTCTTGATGAGCAATGTGGTGATACCTGCGGTTACAGGATCCATCTTGAAAGCAGGATGTCAGAGAAAACACGCCTTGAAGTTGTGACGGAAGCCGTTCTTGTACGAATGCTTCAGGATGATATGGCGCTGGAAAAATACAATGTGGTTGTACTTGATGAGTTTCATGAGCGTTCTGTTTCCCTTGATCTGATTTCAATTTTCCTCAAGGAAGCTCTGGAGCTGAGGGATGACCTTTTCGTGGTTGTGATGAGCGCTACCATCAATGCAAGAAGAATTGCCTCTTATTTCAATGACGCACCGGTTGTAGAAATTCCTGGACGGACTTTTCCTGTTGAAATCGAATATAAACCCAATGTTGGGATAGAGTCAGCAGTCATCGATGCCTTCAGCTCAGTTGATGATGGAAATATCCTTGTTTTCCTGCCTGGAATTTACGAAATCAGAAAATGCGTCGAAAAGCTTCGCGCTCATTTTGGTGAGGATGACGCTGTTGAAATTCTGATTCTTCATTCAAGCATATCCATCGAAGAACAAAAGAATGTATTAAGCCCAGTTTCATCTGGAATACGCAGGATAATTGTTTCTTCCGCCATTGCTGAAACTTCCTTGACGGTGCCAGGTGTCACCTGTGTAATAGATAGTGGTCTTTGCCGCATGAACATTTTCAATCCGACTGCTGGAATGGAAAAACTTGTGACTGCAAATGAAAGTGATTTTTCAGCGGACCAGAGAGCTGGACGTGCAGGACGTATTCAAAAAGGAAAATGCATCCGTCTATGGAGCCGGAACGATGTCAGACAAAAAGAGATTCTTCCGGAAATTCTTAGGACGGAACTTTCAACTCTTGTTCTTGAATGTGCAGAACGAGGAATGACAGATGTTGATAAACTAGATTTTCTGGACAAGCCTTCAAAGGCCTTCTGGAATGAAAGTGTTTTTCTTCTTGAAAAAACTTCCATGATAAAAGATGGCAGGATTACGAAAAAAGGCAGAAGTGCCTTGAAACTTGGAATGGACATCAGACTTGCAGGTGTTGTTCTTGCTGCAAAGGGAAATCCTGAGCTCATGGAATATGCAAGGCAGCTGTTTAATGAATATGGGAACTATAGCAACGTTTCCGATTCCATGAAAAAAAAGGCATGGGATGATGTTCTGCATCGTCTTGAAAAAATGTCCTATGAGGGCCAGAAAGAAATTTCAGATGGTAGTATGCTTTTGCTTGAGGGGTTTGCAGACAGACTTGCCATGCGGCTGTCCGCGCCGGGAGATAAAAATGCCGAGTATCAGTTTGTCAGCGGCAGAAAAGCTTATCTTCATGACGGGGTTAAAACCAATGGAAAGTGGATTGTTGCTCTTGAGGCTGATGCCGGTACAAATTGTGCCTTGATCTACAGGGCAGAGGAAACAGGCGGAACTGAATTTGACTCCTGGCTTGAGGCCAATTCAACAGTAAAAACAGAAAGCTTTTTCAAGGACGGGAAGTTATGCAAAGAAGAACAGAAAATCCTTGGTCGAATTGTCCTTTCCTCACGAAAAATGACACCAGATGCTGAAGACCTTTTGCCTGCCTGGAAAAATGAAGTGTCAAGAAAAGGTCTTGATGTTCTGCCGATGGATGACAATTGCAGAAAATTCCTTCTTAGGGTTGAATATTACAGACAGCAGAAAAATCTTGAAGGCACAATATATGATCTGTTGAGTGAAAAACTTGAGGAATGGCTTGGTCCATTTCTGAATGGTGTAAAGAGACTTGATGCAAAGACCGTCTATGACGGCCTGTTCTGGTTTTTTGAAGGATCTGAAATCGACAGGGAAGTTCCTGCGGTTCTTGAGTTTCCAAACGGAAGAAAATTCAAAGTCGTCTATGAGAAAAACGAAAAGATCAGGCCTGTAGTAGAGGTAATAATTCAGCGGGTTTTTGGATGTTTTACTACACCGACGGTCATGGGGAAAAAGGTGCTTCTGAAACTATTGTCCCCAGCTTCCCGACCTTTGCAGATTACGGACGATCTTGAAAATTTCTGGACGACAAGCTGGCCTGAGATCTGCAGGGAAATGAAGGGTCGATATCCTAAGCACAACTGGGACTATAGGGTAGTTGAAAATTGAAAGATGAAAGTTGAATTTCAACTAAAAATTTAATAGATGAATCAAATGTAAAATCAAGAGGGAAGGTTGAGGATGGCTAAAACATACAAAGCCCGGAAAGATAGTTTCCTTGCCGGGCTTTGAATGTAGCGACGATATCTAGCGGTTTAGCCATTCTCAGACCTGACCGGTAGATTTTATATTTTGTTACAGGTTGGCTACAAGCCAGCTCTTGAAACTGTCATAGTCCTTTTCCATTGGAATTGCATTGTCCGGCAAAGCCATGACCTTTTCAAGACGTTCCGGCATGTTTGGCTCGCGTCCGATTGCGTTCACAACAGTTGCGCCAAACTTTGCTGGATGTGCTGTCTCAAGGATGATAGCTGCGGCTTCCTTGCTTATAACCTTGTCTGCCCATGCAGGGATGTTTGCTGTAAGGCCAGGCTTTGTGTAGTCTCCCTTTTCGCCCTTTACGAGCTTTTCCATCTCACCGCCACGGATATCGTTCCATGCCTTCCATGCGACTGCGCCGTGTGGATCGATGATGTATCCTGTCTTTTCATGGCACTGCTTGATTCCGTCGATTGTACCTGCGTCATCTGTCCAGTAAGATGCGAACATTGAGCGTACTTCTTCAAGTGAGTAGAGTGCCTTGATTCTTTCGTAGTTGCTTGGAGCACCAACATCCATTGCGTTGCTGAGTGTGGCAACTGAAGGACGTGCGTTGTATTCGCCTGTTGCGATCCAGTCTGGAACTGTGCGGTTGGCGTTTGTAGCTGCGACGAAACCAGTGATTGGTGCACCCATTTCCTTTGCGATGAGACCGGAAGTAAGGTTGCCGAAGTTTCCGCTTGGGCATACAGCGATGATTGCAGGATCCTTGATCTGTGAATCCTGTGGGATTCTGTTCTTTACTACGATTGAAGAATACATGTAGTAGAATGCCTGTGGAAGGAGGCGTGAAATGTTGATTGAGTTTGCAGATGAAAGGCGGAACTTTTTGCGAAGGTCCTTGTCTACGAATGCCTTCTTAACGAGCGCCTGGCAGTCATCGAATGTTCCCTTTACCTTGAGGGCGCGTACATTGCCTGTGAATGTAGAAAGCTGCTTTTCCTGAAGTGGAGAAATCTTTCCATCTGGATAAAGGATTGTAACGTCGATTCCTGGAACATTGTGGAATGCCGATCCTACTGCGGAACCTGTGTCTCCTGATGTTGCTACGAGGATGTGGAGGTTGTCTTTTTCACCACGGTTGAAGTAAGACATCGTGCGTGCCATGAAACGGGCACCAAAGTCCTTGAAAGCGCATGTCGGTCCGTGGAAAAGCTCAAGAACATATGTTGTCGGATCGATAGGTACTACCTGAGAAGTAAATGGATAGCAGTCAGAAATGATTGCTTCAAGATCGTTGTCCGGAATTTCATCCTTTACATAAGGCTTTGCCATTTCGAAAGCAACATCCCTGAATGATGGATCCGTATTTCTGTTCGTGAATGAAGGATCAAGTTTTGGAAATTCAACTGGAATGTAGAGTCCGCCTGTTGCGGCATTCATACCATTCAATACTGCTGTTCTGAAGTTTACCTTTACTGAACTGTCTCTTGTGTCTGTATAGATCATTTTTTACTTCCTGAATTGTATTTGGATAATATAGATTATCAAATAATTCAAGTTGTATCAATCTTTAAAGGTTTAATTAGTTTGGCAAAAGATCAGAATGTAGAAGACGGAAAGTGAGAGATTGTAGACTGCATGGGCGGCGGCTCCCGGCAGGACTGATGAAGTTTTCTTATAGCAAAGGCGTAGGACAGTTCCGCAGAGAAAAGAATTCACCACGGAAATCCATCCCTGGTATCTATGGGCAAATGCGAAAAGCAACAGCGCAAGGAATTCAGTTCCGTAGAAAACAATTTTCCTGTTGATTTTTTCTCCGGCGATGAGTGCCATGAATTCCGGCAAAAACTGTCTGTAGAGCACTTCCTCATAAAAAGCACCGCAGACTACTGCAAGAGTTAAAAAGAGAATTGAAAGCGGACCATCTACGTCAGGCATGAAATTCTGGGATTTCATTTCTTCATTGGAAAACAAAAGTTCAATGGATTGCATGAGCGCGAAAATGATCATAAGGATTCCAAGAGTGATTGTTCCATGGAAAAGAAACCTGAAGATTTTTGTTTTACTTTTTTCAGCAGGCTTCAGTTTTAGGAATTGAAAAAAAAGGATTACTGAAATGAGCAGCTGGTATAACACTGACGCGTTGAAAGTTCCGGCTTGAGAAAGACCTGTACCATGGGATACAAATACAGGCGGAACTGCAAGAAATGCAAGCACAAGTAGAAATTCAATTAGAATATATCTTTTTTTCACAAGTAATGTTATAATTCATTTGTTGATTTTATTCTATTAGTATGTAATTCAGTCATTGAGGTTAAAAAAGTGCCAGTATTGATTTCCGCTATTCTGATCGTAATTTTCTCCTATGCTTTGTACCGCGGATATATGGGGTCTAAAAACAAACTCAGTTTTTTTGCTCAGGGGTTTGATTATGGCTTCAAGAGAAAGGATATTTCCGTTTTGTGGAAACTTGCAAGCCAGTGTGAGATTGAGGAACCTCTGGATCTGTATGTCTCGGAAAATGCGGTCAACAAGTGCATTGCGAAAGTAATTGATGATGCGAAGGCAAAGGGAGAACTGAATTCCTATCCCGTTCAGGTTTTTCTCGACAAACTGTACAGATTCAAGACCAGGGTTGTTCTGGATCTGGACAACAAGAGAGGTCTTGAATCCACAAAGTCCCTTGATGTAGGGCAGAAGCTCAGCATCATTTTAAAGGGGCATGGTGTTTTCTATTCCCATGTCATAAATAATGGCCGCGAACTTATAATCTCATTGCCGGTTCAGGTCAACAAAATCACTCGAAAAATCGAATCAATGCCTGGTGAAGATTGGGAAGGCAAAACCATTTCAGTTTATTTCTGGAGAAAAAATGATGCCGGCTATGCTTTTGACACTGAGGTTTTTGGTTCCGGTGTCTTTAGAAGTGATAAGGCTCTCTACCTCAAGCACAGCTACAAACTTGACCGTGCTCAGAAAAGGCAGTCCATCCGTGTTCCCTGTGAAATATATGCACAGATGTACATCATCAAGGATGAAGTCGTCGACTATGAGAAGATAGAAACTGAACTTGGGTACAAATGTCTTCTTGAGGACCTGAGTGAAGATGGAGCCATGATCCGTATTGGTGGAATGGGAAAAAACAATGTGCAGATAAAGATCCAGTTTGAACTCAATGAAATGCTGATCATCATGTTTGGTGTTATCCGTGCCGTAGAATTCAATGAGACGTTGAATCAGTCAAGGCTTCATTTTGAATGTACGCACATTGAGCAGGGCATGAAAAATGCGATACTGTCCTATGTCTATAAAGTCATTCCTCAGGAGCAGAAAGATATCAACGAGGCCATTGCCCAGGCTGAATCATTCAAGAATGAGGAGTCTGACATTTCAAATCCAGATGGAAAGCCTGCCGTTGCCATGGCAAGGAAAAATGCCTTTGCCTTGGCATCGGATAGTGAAATTTCCAATTCAACTATAGGAAAAATAGTGCTTTCAGAAGATGATGAGGAACCATCTCCTGAAATGGTCAATATTTCAAGAAGGGGACAGGTGAGTTCTGAAAACTCTTTTGCTTCTGAGATCGGCTCTTTGCCTAAGATATGAGGGATGTGAGTATGAGAAAATTTATTGTTTTATTTTACAGTGCAGTAATTTCTGTTTTTGTTCTTGCAGCTGAAAAAAATCCATTGCTTTCCGAGTTTTATAAGGGAAATCTGCAGAACAAAATCACTGTTGTCGGCAAGGCATCTTCTTCCGGTAATACTCAGGTCATTCTGAAGGCTCTGGATTTCCTTGTTTTTGCCTATGACAGTCTAGGGGATGACGCTGAATTTGAATCTTTGGCGGAAGCTGTAATAAAATCCTTGACTCCTAAGACATTTGAAGGCAATGAAAAAAACATCAGCAACCAGTTGTTCCAGCTGTTCAAGATTTCTACTGGAAACAAAATCAAGATCTCAGTAATAGATTCTTTCTATTCTCTTCCTGGTTCGGATGCTATTGTTCTGGTAAATGATTATTTTTACAGGCAGATGCAAAACAGAGGAAAGTTTGATGAGAGTGTTTCAAAAAGCGTTGAATTCATGGGAATCAAAGGAAATTCCGCTTCTTTCAACAGACTCTTCATAGCTGACATTCTTGAAATCTGGCCTGAGCAGAGCGTTTTCATCTCTGAAAACTATGCAAAACTTGCTGAGGAGAACCGCAAGGAAATTCTTCAGATGATAGTAAGCGTTCCGGCGGATAAAAAAATCCTGATTCTGAAAAAACTCAACAGCAATGAAAAAATTTCCAAAAAAATCAGGGGTGAGTGTGCAGAAAACGTATTGTCTTCCATTATTAATAAAGAGGAAGGTAATTCAAAAGATAGCAGAGAAGATCTCATAACTCTTGAACTTCTTTGTCTGGAAACAATCTCACAGTCAAGATGGACTCGCGCGTCAAGTCTTTCGACAAAGTGTTTTGACCGCATACGAAGTGAGTATGATCAGAACCTTGTAACTACAGAGCAGTTCACCGGTGCCATTGCGGACATAGCTTCTGTTGCAGCATCGGATACTGTTGTGGTGCTTTCTTCCTATCTGGATTATCTTAACAAGTGCGCTGAAAATGGTCAGACACCTGTTAGGGACGTTGTTCTTTCCGTTATCAACAGTCTTGGAGAATTGGGAGACAACAGGGCCTTTGACTTCATCTATGCTGCCACATCATTGGATTATCCGGAAGAGGTTGTCGAGGCTGCCAAGTCTGCCATTAAGAAACTCAAGTGGTAGAGAAATTAAAAGAGAGAGTTTTAAATCCTTTTTTCATTGCAGCATTCCTATTTGCGGTTGTGGTTTACGGTGGCTTATTGCCTTTGAAAGAGAAAGAATCATATTCAGGTATTCTGCCTTATGAGGATGTTTTTTCTGTCTCAGGTACAGTGATTTCAAATCCTGTTCTGAATTCATCCCGAAGGTATTATTCTTTTCGCCTTGATCTTGAAAGGGTTGAAGGTGAGATAGCCAGGGCTTCGGTTTCATCCGATGCAAAGGGTACTCTCAACTGTCTTATTAAAAGTGAAATAGTCGAAGCTATCTATCCTGGAAAACTTTATTCAGGCTATGGAAATGGAATCCTTGTTGAAACTGGAGAAAAATTAGTTCTTTATGGCAGGTCTGGTGGCGGATTCTTCATCTGCTCCAGAGCGGAACAATTACAGCTGCCTTTGACTGCTGCCGGTACTCTAAATCATTTCAGAGCCCTATGCAGACTTCAGTTCAAGAGACTGATGTATGGCTGGAAAGATGCCGGTGGATTCATTCTTGCGCTTCTTTCCGGCTCCAGGGAATATACCGACAGAAAACTTTCTGATGATTTTAGAAAGGCTGGACTTTCCCACATTCTTGCATTGAGCGGAATGCATCTTTCATTTTTTTCAACTTTATCGGCAGGATTGTTTTCAAAAATATCTGGAAAAAAGTTTTCTTCCTGGATTCAACTGTTTGGAATTTTAGGATTTGTATGGTTTGCAGGCCTGTCGCCATCTTTGCTTCGTGCATTGCTTTGTTCACTTATCATGATGCTTTGTAAATCTGTTTTTTCATTGAATGCAGACAATTTCATCATTTTGTGTTCCGTATTTCTGATCCATTGCCTCGTTGCTCCCTGGGACATGTTTTCCGCTGCTTTTCTTCTTTCTTATGGTGCATTGGCTGGTATACTTCTGCTATCTGATGTTCTTGACAGCAAACTTGGTGCGATGGTTCCACATTCAATTTCATCTTCTCTGTCTGCATCTGTTTCTGCTCAGGCTGCTACAAGTCCCATCTGCCTTTTGTTCTTCAGGACTTTGACTCCAGTCGGAATACCTGCAAGCCTTGTTGTCTCTCCTGTGGTAAATCTGTTCATGACACTTTCGGTTTTTTCCATAAGCATTTGCCTCTTGATGCCTTTTCTATCACCTGTTTTTTGTTTTATAATGAATCTGATCTATAAAATCATTAGTTTTTTGGTAGGCATGTTTTCATGCATTCCTCCTGTGGTATTTTAAGGAATATTTTATGAAGCACCCTGATTACAATTCACCT
This sequence comes from Treponema sp., assembly GCA_016293645.1. Lineage (GTDB taxonomy): Bacteria > Spirochaetota > Spirochaetia > Treponematales > Treponemataceae > Treponema_D. The sequence continues at coordinate 20,707 of JAEDDW010000016.1, forward strand.
TCAGAACTGAAGTCGTTTCTTGATGAACATGGATTTGCCATGCAGAAAAAGTTCGGACAGAATTTCATGATCAATGGTGATGCAAGAAAAAAAATAGTGGATGTTCTTGATCCAAAGGAAGGAGAACTCATCTGGGAAGTAGGGCCGGGACTTGGCTGCATGACTGAGGAAATCATGCTCCGTGGAGCAGTGCTTAATGCTTTTGAAATCGACAAGGGGTTCATCGGTCTTCTTCATGGATTTTTTGAGGAACAGGAAAAGAGAGGACAGTTCAGCATTACGGAAGGTGATGTTCTTAAGACATGGAAAAGGAAACTTCAGGAATCTGATAAAAAACCACTTAAATTGTTTGGAAATCTACCATATAATATAGCTGCGACTTTCATAGCCGATACGATCACGGAAGGACTTCTTTTTGAAAAATGTGTTTTTACGGTTCAAAAAGAAGTTACTGAAAGAATTGCCGCAGCTCCAGGAACTGAAAATTATTCTGCGTTCAGTGTTTTGTGCCAGTGGCAGTATGATGTAAAAAAAGGAATTGTCCTTTCAAGTGCCAATTTCTGGCCGCGTCCCAATGTTGCTTCCCAGGCGGTTTCGCTTATAAAAAAAGAAATTCCTGTCGAATGCAGTGACAATAAACTTTTTGTAAAAGTTGTTCATGCCTTGTTTGCCGCCAGACGTAAAACTTTGCTGAACAACATAAAGCCACTTTTGCTTAAAGGCATGGATGCGGATGAGATTTTTGATAAAGCTGAAATAAGCAGGTCAGAAAGGGCAGAAAACCTTACTGTAGATCAGTTTGCAAGAATTACCGATGTGTTGTCTGAAAGCCTTTGTTCTGCTAAAATCAAGTCATGAGTGAAGTTGCTATTGCTGAGAACTTGAATGAAATACTCAGGCAGATTGATGAGGCAGAAAAAAAATCTGGCCGTCCCAAAGGAAGCGTGAAGCTTTGTGCTGTCAGTAAATTTCATCCTGCAGAATCTGTCATTTCTGCCATGAATGCAGGCCAGGTTCTATTTGGAGAAAATCGTGTTCAGGAAGCCTATGAAAAATTTAATTCACTTGAAAACAGGAATTTTGAGCTTCATATCATAGGCCAGCTTCAGAGCAACAAGGTAAGGAAAGCTGTTGAAGTTGCTTCATGCATTCAGTCTGTTGACAGGGAAAGTCTGCTTGAAGAAATAGAAAAGCAGTCGGCAAAAATCAACAGGACCATGAAAATTTTCTTTGAGGTCCACACTGGTGAAGACAGCAAAAGCGGTTATGCAGACAGGGAATCTCTTTATGATTCCGCACGTAACTGTGCAAAGGGCCTGTATCCCCACATAATTCCATGCGGCCTGATGACAATGGCTCCATTTACCAAGGATGAAGATCTTATAAGGAAATCCTTTGCGACATTGAGAAAGCTGCGTGATGAAATGAATGTGGATTTTCCTGAACTGCCGATAAAAGAACTCAGCATGGGTATGAGTGGCGATTTCAAGATTGCCATTGAAGAGGGAAGTACCATGGTCAGAGTTGGCACCGCGATTTTTGGAGAGAGAGACTACAGTAAAAAATGAAAAAGCTTTTATGTTTTCTTTTAGCATTGATTGTTGTCTCTGTTTCTGCTCCTCAGCGTGCCTATTGCGCAGCCAGTGAAGAACCGGTTCCTTATGAAGATTCTGAATTTCCTCAATGGGCACTGGATCTAAGGCGGTTTGAAGTCATATCTCTTGGTTCCGTACCATTTGCTATGATCGGTGTAACCCTTATCTATGGTGCCATAGAAATTAACCGTGGAAACAGAAGTTCAATGCCAAATCCTTTGAATCCTGGTGATTTCGGTGAATATGGCCAGCTGAAGGTCCTTGGAATGACTTTACTTACCGGAGTCTGCATCGCTACAATTGATCTTACAGCCAATAAGATAAAGAAATACAGACAAAGAAAAGTAATGGAAAGAATCAATGCGTCCAAGCAGGTTGACATCATACCTCTTTATGAGAACAGTGTTGAAACAGAAACTGTTGAAGATGACAACTATGTGACGGACGATAATGGAACCCAATGATGGCTTATTTTTCGAATACTGTTCCACCAACTTATAATAAATCAGATCGTCTTGATAAATATATTGCAACTCTCTCCAACGGAATGAACCGAAGCAAACTTAAAAGTGGTGTTGTCGGCATTCTTGTAAACGGTAAAAAACAGAAAATTTCATATAAAGTCCGTCCAGGTGATAAAATTGAAATCCAGTGGGAAGAAAACATTCCTGACAATATCGAGCCGCAGGATATTCCTCTGGACATAATCTATGAAGATGAAAATGTCTGTGTTGTGAATAAAGCCCAGGGAATGGTCACTCATCCTGCCTGCGGAAACTGGGAAGGAACACTTGTCAATGCGTTGCTTTTCCATTGGGGAAGGGAGTCGATAAAAGAGATCAAGGAAGACGGTGCCGCTGCCAGTTTGATTCTTGCCAACCGGAGACCCGGAATCGTACATAGACTTGATAAGGAAACCTCCGGAATAATCATTACCGCCAAAAACAGGGATACTGAGGAATATCTTGCCGCTTTGTTCCGGAATCATAAAAAAATCATGAAGGAATACATCGCCATATGCATGGGACGTCCCCAGCATCAGCATGGTGTTGTCAAGACACAGATCATAAGGGATCCAAGGGACAGGAAAAAGTTCCGTGCTGTCGTAGATACGGATGAAGGAAAATATGCTGAGACCCACTACAGTTGCATTGCATGTTATGGTGAGTATTCTCTCATGAGGCTTAGAATCGTTACGGGCCGCACACATCAGATCAGAGTCCACATGAAATATCTTAATTGTCCCATTCTTGGAGACGGGGTATATGCAAAGCAGGATAGAAAATTTCCCGATGCCACACTGATGCTCAATGCCCATAAGCTTGCCATAAGACTGCCTGGAAAAAATGAACGTTCAGTTTTTTCAACTCCGACACCACAGCGTTTCCTCAAGATATTGAAAATTCTTCATAGAGATTTTTCCAAAGTGATTTTACCAAAGGACAGATGAATGACAGTGTTGTATGAAAAAATTAAAGTCATTCATTTTCCGACTGAAAGAGAACCCTTTGCAATCCTTGATAAACCCAGAGGACTTCCAAGCGCACCTTTGAAGGAAGGCGATCCGTCTGCTTTGACCTGGGCTTTGGAAAAATTCCCTGAAATAAAGAATGTCGTCGGGAAAAAAAAGATTGAATATGGGCTGGTCCATAGAATCGATACTGAGACCAGAGGACTTCTTCTTGTTGCATGCAGCCAGAAATTTTATAATGAGATTATTGCCGAGCAGACTAACGGTCGTTTCATCAAATCCTATGAGGCAGAATGTCGTGAGATTGAGGAAAAGGATCTTGCAGATGGGTTTACGAACGTTAGTTGTAATGTAAAAAAAATATTAAATGGTTTAAAAAATCATACAGCGAATGAGATTTCCGTTGTTTTGTCTTCCAGATTCCGTCCCTATGGCATTAAGAACAAGGAAGTCAGGCCTGTGATCGAGAGCTCTGGTAAGGCTGCTGTGAAAAAAGCATCTGAAAAGAAATACAGCACCAGTGTTATGCTTGCAAGGACCAAAGCCGGAACTGTAGAAGCCACCTGCTCAATTGCTGAAGGCTACAGGCATCAGGTCAGATGTCATCTTGCCTGGATCGGTTTTCCTGTAAAAAATGACAGGCTGTATGATCCTCATGCCTCTAACGGGGAAGATTTTTCGTTTACAGCTGTCTCCCTTGAATTCTTGGGGTTAAAATTCTCTCTTTGACAACGGTGCATGGAATTCTTGCTGTTTTTGCCTTATTCCTTTATTGAAAAAAAAGTTCCGATGGAATATTATATCTTCCAGACATTCTAATTGAGGTTTATATAAAATGGCAGAAGAAAACAATGAATTTGATCCAAACAAGACTTTTGAAGCTGCTGTAGAACGTTCAAAGGCTCTTGAAGCAGATATCGCAGTCAATCCAAAAAAATATCGTGTTCTTACAGGTGACAGACCTACAGGACGCCTCCACATAGGCCACTATTTCGGATCCCTCCAGAATCGTGTGCGTATTTCAAAGATGGGTGTTCCGACAATGATCCTTATTGCTGACTATCAGGTTCTTACTGACCATGATGCTTTTGACAAGATCAGCCAGAATACAAAGCAGCTTGTCATCGATTATCTTGCTGCCGGCATTGAACCTGGTGATGACGTGATCATCTATCCGCATTCATATATTCCTGAGTGCAATCAGCTCATGCTTCCATTCATGACATTGGTAAGCAATTCCGAACTCAGCCGCAATCCTACTGTCAAGGAAGAAATTCAGAGCGCAGGCCTCACAAATGTAAACGCAGGCATGTATACATACCCGATCCATCAGGCATGTGACATTCTCTTCTGCAAGGGCAACGTAGTTCCTGTTGGAAAGGACCAGCTTCCTCATATTGAGCTTACACGCAACATCGCGAAGTCTTTCAACAAGAAATTCTGCAAGGGCCGTGATCCAATCTTCCCGTTGCCTCAGGCACTTTTGTCAAAGACACCTAGCATCATGGGACTTGACGGAAATCAGAAGATGTCAAAGAGCCGCAACAACGCAATCTTCCTCTGCAATACTGAAGACGAGACTGCTGCCCTCATAAAGAAGGCAAAGACAGACGGTGAACGTGTCATCACTTATGATCCTGCAAATCGTCCTGAAGTCGCAAATCTTCTTTCGCTTATTTCTCTGTGTACAAAGGAAAATCCTGCCGCAGTTGCTGAACGCATCGGAGACAAGGGAAGCGGAGAACTCAAAAAGTGCCTTACGGAAGCTCTCAATGAAGAACTCCGCCCATTGCGTGCAAAGCGTGCTGAACTTGAAAAGAACGAAGACTATATCCGCAAGGTGCTCCTTGAAGGTGTAGACAAGGCACGTGCGATTGCATGCCAGACTCTTGATGAAGTTCGTGAAGCCATGAACATGAAGATTTAACCGGGACCATGATCCAAGGTAGAGAAAATGACAAAAAATCTTACTGAAGGAAATCCATTAAGGCTTATCCTCGCATTTTCTTTACCTGTGCTGCTGGGGAATCTTCTCCAGCAGTTCTATAACATGGCTGACACTTCCATTGTCGGCCTTTATCTTGGTTCCAATGCCCTTGCCGGTGTCGGAGCCTCATCTTCAGTTCAGTTTCTTGTCCTTGGTTTCTGTGAAGGACTTACAACTGGATTGACCATTCCTGTAGCACAGAGATTTGGTGCCAACGATATAGATTCCATGAAAAAAAATATTTTCAACGGGATGGTACTTCTTTCTTCTGTGTCTGTAGTTGTTACAACTTTATGTGTTGTTTTCTGTTCTCAGATTCTCCATCTTCTTAATACTCCAGCTGATATTTTCGAAAATGCCTATACGTATCTTGTGACCACCTTTTCCGGTATTCCGCTGATGATTCTCTATAACTACATGTCTGGAATTTTAAGGGCAGTAGGGGATTCAAGAACTCCTTTGGTTTCTCTTGTTTTTTCGACGATTTTTAATCTTTTTCTTGACCTGGTCTGCGTCATGGTACTTGGTCTTGGTGTCCTGGGAGCTGCCCTAGCCACTGTTGTTTCCCAGGGATTGTGCGGCATGTTCTGTTTTATCTACATACATAGGAAAGTTGAAGTTCTTACTCTGCACAGGAGAAATTGTGTTCTTAGCAGCAGGATGATCCTTAATCTTCTTGCTCTTGGCCTTCCTATGGGCTTGCAGTTTTCAATTACAGCAATTGGAAGCATGATACTGCAGACGGCAAACAACAGCCTTGGATCAACATATATTTCAAGTTTCACTGCTGTCACAAAACTCAAACAGTTGTTTTTTGCTCCATTTAGGGCCCTTGGAATTGCCGTTTCAACATTTGCAAGTCAAAATATGGGTGCCCATAAGGTCGATAGAATCAAAAAGGGATTGCTTCAGGGAACTGTCATAGGTGTTGCCTTTGGTTTCTGTCTTGGATTTCTTTTCTGGTATTTTGGAGAATATTTCATAATGCTCTTCATTCACAGGGAAGAAACGGATGTCATAATGTATGCAAAACGATATCTTGTTACTCTTGGAATGTTTTACTGGGTCATCGGAATATTGAACATATGGAGGCCTTCTGTCCAAAGCATAGGGTATTCCGGAAAGGCAATGTTTGCAGGTTTCTTTGAGCTTGCGGCAAGGTCCCTTGTGACTTTTATTTTTGTTCCTGTCTACGGATATTCCGCAATCTGTTTCGCAGATCCAACGGCATGGATTTTTTCTGTTTCATTCATCGTTCCGGTGATGGTCAGGGCATTGAAAAGGATGTCATCTCAGGGATGTTGACCGGCAGTCAAAGACAAAAAAAAGGGGCTGTCCAATAAGTATTCATACCAGGGTCATTGCATATGGCGGCGGAGCTTCCATAAAGCCGCAATGTCGAAATGCCCGATACCACTATATGTGGTGGTTTCGACTAAGCTCAACCACCCTGAAATTACTTTTGGGACAGCCCCTTTTTTATCATTCAAAACAGAACTTACTTTGCTTCGTTTGTATTGTTCTTCTTTTTGTTGCTGCTTCCCTGAAGAGACTTGAGAAGTTCTGTTGCTCTAGTCCTTACAGGTGTTGCATATCTATAGTTTGTTCTGATTTCAGAAATAGACTGGATCATAGGTCCCTTGTCCTGTACCTGAGGTGCAAGCTTTTCGTAAGCATTGAGAACTTCAAGTGCAAGAGAACTTGTTGGGTTTAGCGCAGCATATCTCTTGTGGACGAATTCGATCATGTTGATGACTTCATCGTTGTCATTGATACCGATGTTTCCAAGGGAACGGATAGCGGCTGTAACAACCATTGGCTCCTTGTCTTCTACAGCAATAGAAACAAGAGTGTTCTTTGATTCTTCTGTTGCAACTTCACCAAGAAGATCACAGGCCTGTGCGCGTACATCAGGGAAGTTGTTCATTACACGTCCGTTTGTTCTGGCTGTTGTCTTGACACCTTCACCTGCAAGGCGGCTCAAAGAGGCGATTACTTCAGGAGAAGTTCTTCCGCCTTCCACAGCATCCTTGAGATAGCTGAGGGCAACAAGTTTGTTATCATAATCATCAGAAGATGCAAGTTCACCAATAATTGTGTCTTCAGCACTGGCCATGTATTCATCTTCTACAGTTGTTTCTGATTTTCTTTGGCTTTTTACAGCCTGTTCCTGAGCAAATAGAGCTGATGAAACTAAAATACAGCAAAGTCCTGCAAATAGTTTAGTTGCTTTCATAATAAGGTTCCTCCTTGGAATCTTGCAAATTATAAAGTATATTCTATAAAAAATCAATCGGATTCTTTAAAACTTCTGAAATCATCAGCTTGGATTCTTCGGAAGCACAAGTCTCCATTTGTCATTAACTTTTTGGAAGTTGTAATATACGATATCTTTATCGTCATCTACCTGAACAACGTTAACCTCTGTTTCAGTGTCGTAACGGATTTCATCTACCGTGTGGCCTCTTCTTGCAGGAATGAAAACGAACTTGAAGTAGTCTTCGATGCTGTTGAGCCTGAGTCCTTTTTTTGGAAGCCTCTGTGCAGCTTTTGAAAGGTTAGGCTTTTTTGACCAGTACTGATAGCTTTCTGCATCAAGATAGCTGACCCAGCCCTTGAAGTCTCCGTTTTTCATATAGATGTCAAGGTCTTCAATGATTTTGAGAATTCTTGCCTTGTCCTCTTCGAATGTTTCCTTTGTAACCGAAACATTTGTTGTAGAACGATGATATTCTTCGTCCTCTGTCTTTATCTCTTCAACGACTTCGACTACTTCCGGTTCTTCCGGAATCACTTCCTCTGGTTCAGCTATGACTTCCGGCTCGGAAACAACTTCTTCAGCAGGAGTGATTTCCTCTGCCTGTACCGGAGCCTGCTGGACAGGAGCTGTAGTTCCACAGCCTGAGAATATAAAAGCAAAAGATAAAAAAGCAAATATGAGTATCAATTTCTTCATGATTCAATATTAATACGCAAAAAGGCTTTGGTCAATTTTTTTTATCATTTATTGTAAAAAAACATATATTTGTTTATATTTGAAGAATGATTAAAGCTGTATTTGCAGGAACTTTTGATCCTCCCACTTTTGGACACCTCAATATAATAGAAAGAGCTTCCAGGCTTTTTGACCAGCTTGATGTTCTTGTTTCAGTCAATCCGGACAAGCATACTCTTTTTTCAGATGATGAACGGGTAGATATGCTTAAGAAACTTACCGGGGAATATGGAAACGTAACTGTGCATAAATGGAATTCTCTTGTTGTCGATTACTGCAAGAAGGAGAAGGCGAATGTCCTCGTAAGGGGAGTCCGGAATGCGATGGATTTTGCCCATGAATTTGATCTTTCCTTGATGAACAGGCAGCTTGGTTCCAATATCGAAACTCTTTTTCTACCGACGGAACAGAAATACTTTCTCGTGAGGTCTTCAAGCATCAAGGAAGCGGCGCGTTTTGGCGGCGATGTAAGCCAGATGGTTCCGCCTTTGGTTGAAAAAGCCCTTAAAGAACGGTTTTTGTGATGTTTTTGCACTGCAAAATTACAAAATTTGTCAAAATGTCATGGAAAAACGTGAAAAAGAATTGACAAATGTTTCATTATGCCTGTATAATTCTTGACATAAAAAGGGAATCTGTAGTAATATCAACAACGTTATACAGATAACTTAATCATGATAGCGAGGTTATATACTATGGCAGTACCTAGATCCAAAACATCAAAGGCCGTAACAAAGAGAAGACGTGGCGTTAACATGCACTTGGATACACCTAATCTTGTTCCATGTAGCAACTGCGGAAACCTTGTTCTTCCACATCATGTATGTGGTAAGTGTGGTTTCTATAAGGGACGTCAGGTTATTACTCCAGAAGTAAACGGCTAATTAGGAGATTAAGATGGACGAACTTTTTCAGAAGATTCAGAAGCTCATTGCAGACAAACTTGAAATTGATGCAGAGAAGGTAACTCTCGAAGCATCATTCCGTGGTGACCTTGGTGCAGACAGCCTTGATACATACGAACTTGTTTATGCAATCGAAGAAGAAATGGGTGTTTCTATCCCTGATGACAAGGCTAATGAATTTGAAACAGTAAAGGATGCTTACGACTACATTAAGTCACAGCAGCAGTAATTTTTACTGAATCTTTCAGGAAAGCACAGTCAAGCACTGTGCTTTTTTTATTTTAAATTATATATTTGTAACATGAAATTGCGCGACTTTTTCTATCCAAAAAAAAATCTGACAAGAGAGAGGAGAAAGAATCTTGATGTTTTCTGCAGGAATCTGAACCTTCATTTCAAGGACTATTCAATTCTTGATCTTGCATTCCATCACAGGTCTTTTTCCAACGAAAATATCTCTCATAAAAAATACAACAATGAACGTCTTGAATTCCTTGGTGACAGTGTCCTTGGACTGGCGACTGCAGCTTTTCTTTACAACGACATGGAGAACAATAAAGAAGGTGATCTTGCCAAAATCAAAAGCAATGTGGTAAGCGAGCAGACTCTGGCGCCGATTGCTGTTGAGAAAATGCATCTGGACAAGTATCTGATTCTTGGTAAAGGTGAGGAAATGACAGGTGGAAGACAGAAGAAAGCCATCCTTGCCGATGCCGTGGAAGCTGTGATAGGAGCACTTTATATCGATCAGGGATATGAGGCTGCTGAAAAACTTGTCCTCGATCTTATTGTTCCTGAAATCAGAAAAGTCCAGTCGGATACCGGGCACAAGGATTATAAGACCATTCTCCAGGAATACTACCAGAAAAAGCAGGGCAGCTGTCCTTCATACAAGCTTGAGAAAACGACTGGTCCTGATCATGACAGGGTTTTCTATACTTCCGTGAAACTAGGTGACGTGAAATACGGACCTGCAATGGGAAAGAACAAGAAGTCTTCTGAACAGGAAGTTGCAAAACTTGCTCTTGAAGCCCTGGGTATTGAAAAGAGATAAAATGGGTTCTTCAAAATCAAAGGATTTCACAAGCGGGCCTTTGCTGAAGCAGATAATAGTATTTTCTCTTCCGTTAATTGTCAGCGGCGTTCTTCAGCAGCTTTTCAATTCCTGTGATATAGCCGTGGTAGGAAGGTTTGTCGGACCGGAAGCTTTGGCTGCTGTTGGAAGTACTGCTCCGTTGATAAACCTCATATTGAATGTTTTCATGGGGCTGAGTGTCGGGGCCAATGTCCTCATCGCGACCCTTGAAGGCCGCAAAACATACAGTTCCATCGGTAGTGCAGTCCATACAATCGTGTTTCTTTCCTTTATCTGCGGAACTTTTCTTGCTATTGTGGGATTCGTTCTTTCGGGACAGATTCTTTTGTGGGTTGAGACGCCTGTCGAGGTTTTGGCTTTAGCAGAAACATACCTTGAAATTTATTTTCTCGGTTTCCCTTTCATTCTTCTATACAACTTTGGATCGGCGGTTCTGAGGGGCAAAGGTGAGTCATTCAAGCCGGCGGCCTTTTTGATTGTGGCCGGAATTCTCAATGCTGTGATGAATCTTGTTTTTGTCATCTGTTTCGGGTTGGGAGCTGCCGGCGTTGGCATAGCGACTACGGTGTCCAATTTGTTCAGTGCCTCATGCGTTTTGATTTCCCTTATGAAAGAGAAGGAAATCTACAGGTTCAGCTTCAGGAAACTTGCACTGGATCCCCATCATTGTTCCGTGATCTTCAGGATAGGAATGCCGGCAGGTATCCAGGGAATCGTGTTCAGTCTGTCCAATCTTGTCATCCAGGGAGCTTTGAACACTCTTGGTTCCAAGGTCATGGCCGGAAGTGCTTCCGCAGTGACATTTGAAATCTTTGCATACTTCATCGTTTCGGCTTTTGTCCAGTGTGCGGTGACTTTTTCAAGCCAGAATTTCGGTGCGGGCAATCTGAAAAGATGTCGTCTCTCGTACTGCTATTGCATGATGCTGAGCGTCTGCATGACCATGATCTGTTCCGCCTTGTTTACTTTCTTCAGATGGCCTCTGTCAGAAATATATTCCAAGGATCCGCAGTCGGTTCAGTTTTGCGCCCAGAGAATTCTCCGCGTGGAACTTGTCCAATTCCTTGTAAGCTCCTATGAGGTTACCGCCGGTGCCTTGAGAGGTCTTGGATGCTCCCTTCTGCCGGCCTTGATCACCGTTGTCGGAACCTGCACTTTGAGGGTTCTGTGGATTGCGACTGTGTTCCAGAAGTTCCGTAGTTATGAATCCATTCTTGCGGTCTATCCGGTTTCCTGGATTGTTACCGGAACTGCAATGATCGTGACATACATCCTGTACACGCGAAAGAGATTTAATGGAATTTAGGACTTCTATTTTTCTTCCTGTTCATGATAGAATTATTCGACAAATGATACGTACGGCGTTCATCCGAATCAGATTTC
>JAEDDW010000002.1 GCA_016293645.1 Treponema sp.
CACCTTTACCTGACACAGAGAATTGCCTTGGCAATTCTCGTGCACTGCTTTACAAGCTATGCTTGTAAAGCAGTGACTGCTACTGTAGCAACGATGTCATCTACATTGCAGCCGCGGCTAAGGTCGTTGAGAGGCTTTGCAAATCCCTGGCACACAGGACCGATTGCCATCCATCCGCCCATGCGCTGGCAGATCTTGTAACCGATGTTTCCTGCGTTGATGTTAGGGAAGATGAATGTGTTTGCATGTCCTGCAACCTTGCTTCCTGGAGCCTTGAGTTCTCCAACTTCAGGTGCGATTGCTGCGTCAAACTGGAATTCTCCGTCGAGGGCGAGTTCCGGAGCCTTTTCCTGAGCGATCTTTGTTGCTTCCTGAACCTTTGTTACGCTGTCTGTAAATTTCTTGTCGTTTCCAGATCCCTTTGTTGAGAATGAAAGCATTGCAACGCGTGGTTCGATACCTGCAATCTTCTTTGCTGTGTCTGCAGATGCAATTGCGATGTCTGCCATTTCTTCTGCAGTTGGTTCAATGTTGATTGCGCAGTCCCCGAATACAGAAACGCCTTCCTTGATGTATGGATTTCCGTTTTCTGGAGCAACCATGATGAAGCATGAAGAAACTGTCTTGATGCCAGGTGCTGTCTTGATAACCTGAAGGCCAGGGCGGAGTGTGTTTGCTGTTGAATGGCAAGCACCTGATACGAAACCGTCTGCATCTCCTGCCTTGAGGATGAGTGCGCCATACATTGTTCTATCTTTAAGGATGTAGTCCTTTGCTGCTGCTACATCAGCATATTCTGGAGCATTTGTCTTCTTGTTGATTTTTCCTTCGCGTGCCTTGAACAAAAGTTCTGCGTACTTGTCTGCCTTTGAATCTGTGGTTGGATCGATGAGTGTTACTCCGCTCAAATCTACACCAGGAGCAACCTTTTCACATTCTTCCTTGTTTCCCAAAAGAATGATTTTTGCGATCCCTTCTTTTACGATAATAGAAGCTGCTTCTACAACGCGCTTGTCTTCACCTTCACAAAGAACAATTGTCTTTCCGGCTTTCTTAGCCTTTTCCTTAAGTTCACTAACAAAATCCATAGTTTGCCTTCTTATATAGTAAATATTTGTAATCTTAGAATATCACTCGTTTGAAATGTTTGCAATTGATGAAAAATATTCATAAAATGATGATGAAAGAGAACTTTCAGTATTAACAATCTCTTCACACAGTATGGTGTAACATGCTTGCGACAAAAGATTGAAGTTTATGAAAGTTCAAGAAAAAATATTGCAGAAATCGGTCATCGACTGTAATTGTATTGAAATGCTGGATATTGAAGATGATTTTCTCCCTGATTTTGCAGATTGTGAGAACATCGCCAACGTCATTTTGAAAATCAACACTTTCCTTTCTTCTGGAATCAATGCAGTTCAGTCTGGTAACTAAACGGAATTATTGACAGTTGAAGATCATTTGTTGTGATGATGAAAAAAATCTCCTCATGTTCCATAAGAACATTCTCCTGAGTATAGAAAATGTGTCTGAGGTATTTGATTTTGCATATGCGGAAGATGTGATTGAATTCGCAAAGTCACGGCAGGATATTGATGTTGCGATCCTTGACATCAATCTTCCTGTAATAAATGGAATTGAACTTGCGGAAAAGCTAAAAAAACTGATTCCTGAAATCCACATCATTTTCATCACAGGTTATCCGGAATACAAGTCTGAAGCAATGGAAAATGGCTGCAGCGGATATCTTACAAAACCGACCAATGCTGATGAGATCAAAAAAGAACTTGCTTTCGTCATGCAGAATATGAAAACTGCAGCTGCTGAAAAAGTCCGTATGCAGTGCTTTGGCAATTTCGATGTTTTTATAAATGACAATCCTGTTGTTTTCAACTTGACCAAGGCAAAGGAACTTCTTGCATATCTTGTCGACAGAAGAGGATCGACGGTGAACGGTGGAGAGCTTTGTGCTGTCCTGTGGGAAAACAACGATGACGACAACAAAAATAAGAACAATCTCCGGCAGTGCTGGATGTCGCTGAAACAGACTCTTGAATCCGCAGGTGCTGACAACGTCCTAAAAAAAGGATGGAATACCTACGGAATTGATATAAAGACTTTCTGGTGTGATGCCTACGAATTTGAAAAAGGAAACGTGCAGGTCATAAATTCATACAAAGGTGAATACATGAACCAGTACAGCTGGGCAGAAAACAGCAAGAGTATATTCAGTAAAAAAACTGAACAGTGATATCAGTCTTGTTTATATTTGAGGGGTTGCTAAATGGTACAGGGATTGGGTGTCTGTATTGCTTCGTTTGCAATTTTCATTACTTATATAGTTTTTGGCTTGATGTCTCCGCGCAATAAGAGCAAGAAGGTGGTTCTTCCTCCTCTTGGACTTCTGTTCTGTATCATTCATTATGCTCTTGAGCTGATGATGCTCTACGGCTTTTTTGAAACTTACATTGCCAAGGCAGCCGCCCGTTCTCTGTGGGTGCTTACAACCTTTGGTATAACAGGTGTTTTCTATCTGCAAAATGCCGGTTTTATGAATAATCCTGAAGTAATCGGAAGAAAACTTTCAATCGCTGCATATACGGCCCTTGTTTCGGTAGTTCTGTTTACATTCAATGCCTTTGCTTCATGTATAAGAAAGCAGGGGTATATCCAGGACAATTTCAGGTTTGTTGAGCTCACGGAAATACTGATCCATGTCATTGTCATCGGCCTTCTCATTTTTTACAGGAATCAATATAGCAGGAAAATTTTTACGCTTCTTCTTTCAAGCCTTCTGCTCTATTTTTTCTGCTGGGTTTCATGCATTCTTATCTATGCATTCAAAATTGAATCCCATTATTATTATGTAAGGGAGCTGAATCCAATTGCCATTGCGACCATGGTTCAGATTTGTATCCAGTTCTTTGTGTTTTATAATGTTGTCTACGGAAAATTCTTTGAAAACCGAATCAACCTTGAACATTCAGTAATAAGTGTTTCCCAGTCTCAGATACAGCCACACTTTGTAAATAACGTGCTTTACAACATCAAGGTACTTTATCAGTCGGAACCTGAAAGGGCGGAAAGGATGCTTGATAATCTTTCCAAATTTCTGAAAGGGAACAAGGATGCCTTTGATACGGTTTCTCATCATCCTTTTGAAAGGGAACTTGAACACATTGAATGCTATCTTGAAATTGAAATGGAACGCTTTGATAATATTTCCGTCGTGTATGACATTGGTGTGAAGGATTTTTCTGTTCCGCCTCTGACACTTCAGCCAATTGTAGAAAATTCCATCCAGCATGGGCTGAGAGCAAAAAAATCAGGCGGAACCATAACAATCTCCACGTGGAAAGATGAAGGAAAAATCTATATTTCAGTCAAGGATAACGGAATAGGTTTTGACATGATAAAGCCAAAGGATACGAAAAGAAAACATCTTGGAATCGAGAATACAAAGTTCCGCATTGAAAAAATCTGCAACGGAACCCTTGATGTAAAAAGCATCGTAAATGCAGGTACGGAAGTTTTGATTTCAATTCCTGTCTCCAATCAGTAAAGAGTTCGTTTAATCCTGTAGAATTCATTTTACATTTTTTTTCCGTAGTGGTATTATTTTTTTTGAACTTTAATAAACTTAAGTTTTTTAAGTTCCACTTTATTTTTTTATCATCAAGAGGTACTTTTATGGCAAAAGACATCGATTGGGGCAACTTGCCTTTCGGCTACATGGAAACAAACAAGAGCTTCGTAGCCAACTGGAAAGATGGTGCTTGGGATGAAGGAACTCTTACTTCTGACCACACAATCACAATGAGCGAATGCGCCTGCGTCCTTCAGTATGCACAGACATGTTTTGAAGGGCTTAAAGCATATACAACTTCAGACGGAAAAGTCGTTACATTCAGACCTGACCTCAACGCTGACCGCATGGCAGACAGCTGTACACGCCTTGAAATGCCTGTATTCCCAAAAGAAAAATTCATTCAGGCTGTAATCGATGTTGTTAAGGCAAACCTTGACTATGTTCCACCATATGGAAGCGGTGCAACCCTTTACATCCGTCCATTCATGTTCGGTTCAAACGCAGTTATCGGTGTTAAGCCTGCTACAGAATTCCAGTTCCGTATCCTTGTAACTCCAGTAGGACCATACTTTAAGGGCGGAGTAAAGCCAATCAAGGTTCGCATTTCTGACCGCGACCGTGCAGCTCCTCATGGAACTGGCGACATCAAGGCTGGTCTCAACTACGCAATGTCACTTTACAACATTGTTGATGCACACAACTGCGGATATGCAGAAAACATGTACACAGACCCTGCAACACATACTTATATTGAAGAAACTGGTGGAGCAAACATCCTTTTTGTAGACAAGAAGGGTACTCTCATTACTCCAAAGTCAGGTTCAATCCTTCCTTCAATCACACGCCGTTCTTTGATTACAGTTGCAAAGGACATCCTCGGCATGAAGGTTGAAGAACGCAAGGTAAACAAGAAGGAACTCAAGAAGTTCGTTGAATGCGGTCTTTGCGGCACGGCAGCCGTTATTTCTCCAATCGGACAGATTGATGACCACGGAAAGTCAATCATGCTTCCAAGCGGAATGGAAAACATCGGTCCAGTCATGCAGAAGCTTCGCGAGACTTTGACAGGCATCCAGATGGGAACCGTAAAGGGACCTGAAGGCTGGGTTGTTGAGATCAAGTAATCCTTAAGAATGCATAATTCATAATTTAGTCCTCCGGACGGTCTGGTGGTTTCAGACTGCCGGAGGATTTTTTTTGCACGTCATTGCGAGGAGCCTGCGACGAAGCAATCCATACCTGCCTTGCTTACTGGCATATGGATTGCCACGCCCTTTGGGGCTCGCAATGACTTTGGGGTCTGTCCCCGTTGTCATGTCATTTTTTTTGTCATTGCGAGGAGCCTTTGACGAAGCAATCCATATGCGGTTTACTTTTCCAGCACAAAAAGGAATTCGTTGACGTGGATGTCCCGGTTTTTCAGGTTGCGGCTGCCGCGGAAGGTGTTGTATTGGATTTCTACGGTCTTTACCTTGCCGTATTTCTTCAACATGCTTTTCATCTCGTCAAAACCTATGAAGCCTTCGGAATTGTACGATACGATTGTATATCTTGTGTCTAGATTTGAGATGATGGTGTCCATGCTCTTGAGTGCGTAGGCCTTCTTGTTGAATTTTGACCTGTTCCAGTTGCAGGGGATGCCAGAGACTTTGCTAAGTTTTACATCCGGAATCCTGTTGTCCGCTATGAGGTTCAGCATGAAGTAGTTGCTGCCATATGGATGCTGGTTGTAAGGCGGATCAAGGTAAGCAATGTCGATTTTCTTCAGTTCCGCCGAAAGTTCTACCGTGTCCTTCTGAAATAACTGTACTTTTGATGAGTAGTTGCTGAACACGGGGATGGGGAGTTCCACCTGACCCATGATTCGAGAGAGGGCATTTTTCCCGGTGCCCCCAAAGCAGCCGATTCCTGTCTTTTTGTCCTTGTAGAAGCCCTTGAATACGCCGCTGGTATTTACATGGATGCTTGCCTCGGTCAAAAGTGGGGCAAGAAAGAAATTCCTGTATTCTTCATCTACGGAATCGATGAGCTTTCTGTAGGTGTCTATGCGTTCCGCGTTTTCCCTGGTGTAAAAAGCCCGTTCTCCGGCCTGTATGTCGTTTGTGTCCTTTGGTGCATAGTTCTCGCAGATTATTCCAGGTGTTTTTGTTTCGAAGAATTCCTTTTCAATGCTGTTTCTCATGTCAAAGTATCTGTCTACGTCAAATTCCCGGCGGTTGTACAGATAGCAGGAATTCAAGATGCGGCTGTAGTTTTCAAGGTCATTGGCGATCAACAGGGAAGAATGCTGTTTCAGCATGCGGGCAACGATACCGCTCCCGGAAAAAAGATCCGCGCAGACCAGCTTTTTTTTGTTCAGCTTTTCCTTGATCAGTTCAATTTCCTTCTGGATATGGCCTATGAGGATGCGTTTGTTTCCTATATAAGTGATGATCTGGGTTGTAAGGAAGTCGTTGTTTTCCGCCATGATTTGTCAGTATAGAGGGAAACGGCAAAAAATGCAATTTTGTGAAATTCCGCCTGCTTTGCCAAATGTCTATACTTGAATTCATCTTTTCTATATAATGGAAATAATATAATAGGGGAAGTAATCGGTTTTAATCCCTACTAACATAAAGGAATAATCATGGAAAACAATTCACTTGGAAACATCACATCGCTGAAACCTGTTGTGAAACCTATCCGTATGGGTATCGACGTAGGATCGACTACTGTCAAGGTCGTTGCCCTCGGAGATAATGATGAACTTCTTTACGGAGCATATGAGCGCCATCGTGCCGACATCAGAAATACAATCATCGCCGTTGTGAACAAGGCTTTTGATACTCTTGAGGGAATCCTTCCTGCAAAGGAAAATCAGACCATCAGTGTCAAGGTTACCGGTTCCGGTGGACTTTCTGTTTCCCAGTGGCTTAACATTCCTTTCATTCAGGAAGTTGTTGCCGCAACTACAGCTGTACGCAAGATCATTCCCCAGACTGACGTTGTCATCGAGCTTGGTGGTGAAGATGCCAAGATTACATATTTCAAGGGCGGTGTAGAACAGCGTATGAACGGAACTTGTGCCGGCGGTACAGGTGCCTTCATTGACCAGATGGCTGCTTTGCTTGAAACAGATGCTTCGGGACTCAACGAGCTTGCCCGCGGTGCAACTACAATTTATCCTATTGCCGCACGCTGCGGTGTTTTTGCCAAGACGGACGTTCAGCCGCTCATTAACGAAGGTGCCCGCCGCGAGGATATTGCCGCTTCCATTTTCCAGGCTGTTGTTTCACAGACAATTTCAGGACTTGCATGCGGTAAGCCTATCCGTGGTCATGTCGCTTTCCTTGGTGGACCTTTGCACTTCCTTGATCAGCTTCGCGAACGTTTTGTCGTCACCCTCAAGCTCAAGGAAGATGAACAGATTGTTCCGGATAACAGCCAGCTCTTTGTTGCTTCAGGAGCCGCATATTCAGCAGAACGAGAAATCAAATGGATCAATGCAAAGGGTGAGGATGCTCCTGTTGCTTTCCCTACAATAAAGGAATTCCGTGCAAGCCTTACAAATCTTGTAGGTGCTGAAATGCAGGAAGTTCAGCGACTTGAGCCTCTCTTTACTTCCCAGGCGGAACTGGATGAATTCAACCAGAGGCATTCAACTGAAAAGGCTCTTGTCGGTGAACTTGATAAGACTGAAGGTCCTGTTTTCCTTGGTCTCGATGCAGGTTCCACAACTACAAAGGCTGTCCTTACTGATACAAAGGGAAGGATCCTCTGGCGTTTCTATGATGTCAACGCCGGAAATCCTGTTGACCTGGCAGTAAAGGTTCTTAAAAAACTTTATTCAATTCTTCCTGAAAAATGCTATATTGCCCGTGCCGTCTCAACTGGTTACGGTGAAGCCTTGTTCCAGGCAGCTTTGGGAGTTGACGCCGGTGAAGTTGAAACCATCACCCACTATCGCGCAGCAGACTTCTTTGTTCCTGGCGTAGAGTTCCTTCTGGATATCGGTGGACAGGACATGAAGTGCCTTCGCATGAAGGACGGTGCAATCGTAAGCATTCAGCTTAACGAAGCATGTTCCGCAGGCTGTGGTTCCTTCCTTGACAACTTTGCCCGTACCATGGGCATGAGCGTCCAGGAATTCTCAAAGATTGCCCTCATGGCAAAGAAGCCTGTTGACCTTGGTACCCGCTGTACGGTTTTCATGAACAGCCGCGTCAAGCAGGCCCAGAAGGAAGGTGCGGAAGTAGCAGACATTTCTGCAGGCCTTTCTTATTCCGTAATCAAGAATGCTCTTTTCAAGGTAATCAAGCTTCGCCGTGCAAGTGAAATCGGTACAAAGGTTGTCGTTCAGGGTGGAACTTTCTTTAACGACGCAGTTCTCCGTGCCTTTGAAAAGATTGCAGGTGTAAATGTATACAGACCGGATGTTGCAGGTCTCATGGGTGCCTATGGTAGTGCCCTCATTGCCCAGGACCAGTGGGAAGACCTTCGCCGTCCAAAGCCGGATGATCCTGACCAGACTCCAAAGTTCGTTAAGTCAAACATTGCTACAGTTGATCAGCTTGAGAATTTCAAGGTCGAGCTTGAACTCAAACGCTGCGGTAAATGTTCAAACAACTGTCTTCTTACAATCAATACATTCATCGCGGGTGACGAACGCCGTAAGTTCATTACAGGAAACCGCTGTGAACGTGGTGCGGATATCGAGGAATATTCCGCTGACAAGGCAAAACTTGTCGATGCAAGCAACAAGGCGAATACAGTTTCTGGCGATGACAATGAAAAGCTTCCGAATCTTTTTGAATGGAAGTACAAGAGGCTTTTCAGCTATGTTCCGTTGAAGTCTGAAAACGCACCTATGGGTGATGTTGGTATTCCGCGTGTCCTCAATATGTACGAAAACTATCCGCTTTGGTTTACTTTCTTCACGAAGCTTGGATTCCGCGTAAGACTATCACCTCGCTCAAGCCGTGCAATCTATGAAAAGGGCCTTGAGACAATTCCGTCTGAATCGGTCTGCTATCCTGGAAAAATTTCCCATGGCCATGTTGAAAGTCTTCTCCAGCAGGGCGTGAAGTTTATTTTCTATCCTTGTGTTCCTTATGAAAAGCAGGAAGATCCTGGAGCCGGAAACCACTACAACTGTCCTATTGTAACAAGCTATCCTGAAGTTCTCCGCAACAACGTGGATCAGCTTCGTCAGGATGAGTCGATCTTCTTCATGAATCCGTTTCTTCCTATTTATGACAAGGATCGTCTTGCAGTCCGTCTGTATGAAGAGATGTCAAAGAAATTCCCTAAGCTTACAAAGAAGCAGATAACCGAAGCCGTGGAAGAAGCCTGGGCTGAACAGGAAAAATTCAAGAAGGAAGTTCAGGAAAAGGGTGAGGAAGCCCTTGAGGAGACAATTACAAAAGGCGGAAATGGTATTGTTCTTGCTGGACGTCCGTACCACCTTGATCCGGAAATCAACCACGGAATTCCTGAGATGATCAATGGCCTTGGAATGGCCGTCTTTACTGAAGATTCTGTAGCACACCTCGGTTCCATCGAAAGACCTTTGCGAATCATAGACCAGTGGTCATACCACAACAGACTTTATAGAGCTGGTGCCTTTGTAAGTGAAATGGCAAACATGGAACTTGTTCAGCTTACATCTTTCGGTTGTGGTCTTGATGCCGTAACAGCAGATCAGGTTGACGAAATCATGAAGGCAAAGAGCCGCATGTATACCCTCATCAAGATCGATGAAGGTTCCAATCTTGGTGCCGTGCGCATACGTATCCGTTCCCTCATTGCCGCTGTGAAGGCACGTGAGAGAAACAGAGTCAAGCTCACTGTAAAGTCTGCCGCATACAGACGCCAGGTTTTCACAAAGGAAATGAAGTACAAGCACACGATCCTTGCGCCTCAGATGAGTCCTATTCACTTCAAGCTTGTTCAGCAGGCATTCAGATGTTCTGGATATGACTTCGTTATTCTTGATGCCGTTGACCCGATGGCAGTGGAAACAGGACTCAAGTATGTAAACAACGATGCCTGCTATCCGTCAATTCTTGTTGCGGGGCAGATGATCGCGGCCCTCCAGAGTGGAAAATACGATGTGAACAAGACCAGTCTCATGGTTACACAGACAGGTGGTGGCTGCCGCGCTACTAACTACATTGGATTCATCCGTCGTGCTCTTGCTGATGCCGGCCTTTCACAGGTTCCTGTAATCTCATTGAGTGCCCAGGCTTTTGAAAGCAATCCAGGATTCAAGATTACTCCGGGCCTCATGATACGTGCCATGAGATCACTTGTCCTTGGAGACCTTCTCATGAGGGTTCTCTATAGAACCCGTCCTTATGAAAAAGTTCCGGGAAGCGCAAACGCACTTTATGAAAAATGGAATGCAAAATGTGAACTTGGACTCAAGTCTTTGTCTGAATTCAAATTCCGCCGTCTGATAAAGGGAATCGTACGCGATTTTGACAATCTTCCTCTTCTTCCTGTGAAGAAGCCTCGTGTCGGCGTTGTCGGTGAGATTCTTGTCAAATTCCATCCGACTGCAAACAACGACATCGTCAACGTCATTGAACGCGAAGGTGCTGAATGTGTGATGCCAGACCTCATGGACTTCTTCTTCTATACATTCTCAACGGGTATCTTCCGCCATCAGGAACTTGCATTCCCTAAGAAGACTGAGAAGAATGCACGCCGTCTTGTATCTCTTCTTGAACTTTTCCGAGGATACATGAAAAAGCAGCTCAGAAAGAGCCGCCGCTTTGATGCACCTAATCTGATCTATGACATGATGAAGGGTGTCGATGACATTGTTCAGCTTGGAAACATTACCGGTGAAGGCTGGTTCCTTACTGCGGAAATGGTAGAGCTCATACACAGCGGCGCACCAAGCATCGCCTGTGTCCAGCCGTTTGCTTGTCTTCCTAACCATGTAACCGGAAAGGGTATGATAAAGGAATTGCGCCGCCGCTATCCGGAAGCAAATATTTCTGCCGTTGACTATGATCCGGGTTCAAGTGAAGTCAACCAGTTGAACCGCCTCAAGCTGTTGCTTTCAAATGCACCTGCTGGAAATCATCCGGATGAGAAGGACGACGGAATGATACACGGACCTGACAAATCTGTTGTCAAACCGGAAATTCAGCTTGCAGAAGGGGCTGCCCAGTTTGTTGATCCGGAGCCTGTTGCCATGAAGGATGCTCCTGTAAGTAACTAAAATACTATTTGTGGTGTTATATTGATATGAAGAAGATTATTTCAAAATTGATTCTTGCTGCCGCTGCCTGGTTCGCCTTTGCGGACTATAACAGTCTCAATATTCCGGATTCAGCTGAAATACGCCGTACTATTGTCGACAGCTGGCTTACTCCTGATCTTGAGACTCTTCGCGGTTACAAGGAACAGTTCAAGGATAACAGAATCGGAACCACATTCCAGATACGTCTAGAGGAAGATGATGATGAATTCTGTGTCATTGTTGCTCCGCGTTCTGAAATTGACATCAATATGATCAACGGCGACAGTGTGAAAAAAGTACGTGCCGCTGTGTATCCAAAGGGGGCTGCCGGCAGCTGGATTTTGTTCCGCAGCAAGAACAAGGGACAGCCTGTACGTATTCAGTATTTCTTCAACCAGGATGCTGATGTTTATGTTCAGTTCCGTCCTGAAGGTAGAAAAACTTTTGCCGATCTTGTGGTATGTGATTCCTACGCAGCCAGATCAGTTCTGGTTGGAGTTCCTTTTGAAAAGCTTTATACATCTTCTTTTGAGACAGTAAAAAAATGGACTGAAAAATCCCTTCCGTGGGACAAGGTCACCGTTGTCAGAAACCAGTATCCAAACAATATGGTCATGGCTGGAACGATTCTGAGCAACCTTGATACTTTTACTTTTGCCGATGATGCATGCTATGACGAACATGGAAAACTTAAATCCATATTCACAGGAAAAGATGTCTGCATCCGTGATGACGAAGGAAACATCATTTCTGCGGAAGATCTGAAAAAACGACATTTCCTTTCTGGGGCCGGTTTTGTAAAGTGGGTCATCGACGGAATCGTTGAACCTTACAGAGGCTACGGAACTGAAATAGATTTCCTTACACAGCCTACCCTGGAATTTAATTCTGTCGGCAAGAACGGAGTCATCTCGCAGCAGTGGAATCTTACCTTCTCCCTTGACTGGTGCAGAAATCTTGCAACCCAGGCTTATGCCATAAGATCAAGCAGGGAAGGTGACTACAGGTCAGCCGGCCTTGATGTCAACTACGATTATTTTGCAGAAGAAATTGTCAACGGTCAGCTTGTCAATTCCGCAGGTTATATAAGGAATACAGGTTACAATGTTTCCAGGATCAAATCTCTGCTCTATGTCCTTGCCGTCACTGAACCTGACTGGTTCTATCTTGGTGCAATGAGACAGGGATCATCGATCAGGCCAGATGAACTTGTTTTCAATAACTGTGTCTTGTTCTTCCCTTATTTCGATAAAAATGGAAAATTCGGATGTTTCATTTTTGAACAGGGGGAGGAAATTACGCTGGACAAGTTCATTGAAAAATATAATGGCTCTTATGTACATCTTGAAAGAGTGAAGTCAACAGAGGCATTCTTCCCATATGAAAAGAAATGAAACTAAGAAGAAAGCAGTCGCTTTTTTTTCTGTACTGATATCATCCTGTCTGCTTTTTGCGCTTCCTGCTGTTTCTGACGCAAGTGATTCTCGCCTTTATTCCGAGATCGTTTCTGCGTATTCCGGAGCGGCCTATCCGTCTGTTGTTGAATATGCAGATGAACTTGAAAAAAACTATCCTGAATCCATGTATCTGGACAAGTCCCTTATCTACAAGGGTGAAAGTCTTTTTCTTCTTGGTCGTCATAAGGATGCGGAAAATGTTCTTCTGGAAGCTTCCTCGAAGGATGATCCTGACATCAAGGTTCAGTCTTTGTATTGGCTTGGTAGATCCAGACTTGCCATGTCAAAAAACAATGAGGCGCTGGATTCTTTTTTCAAGTGCTGTCAGATTTCAAAATTCAACCGCATTTCTAAAAAATCTGAGAATTACTACAATCTGTCCCTTTATTATGCCGGCGAAACTTATTTTGCCCAGGAAGACTATAAAAATGCGATTCCTGTTTTTGAATCCATAGTTTCAAGAGGTGACGACTATCAGGTTTCCCTTTATTGTGATTCCTTCATCATGCTTTTTGAATGCTATTTGAATGTAGAAAAATATTCTAACCTTGTGGCTCTTTACAGAAAGACTCCGGAATCAGAAAATCCTCAGCTTCTTGAAATGTACTACAGGCTGACGTTGCTTGCAGCCAAAGCATATGAAAATCTTGGACAGTATGAAAATTCCTGGAACTGCTGCATCAAGGCTTTTGATTCTTCAGATGCCGGAATTTCTTCCGAGGCTCTTAGAATTGCCTATAGAATTTCCGAGCCTTACGAAAAGGAAACAAAAAAAAGTACGTCATCCGTTTTTGAAAGCAATGCGGACAGGCTGAACTCAAATCCTGCTCTCATGGCTGAGTTCTGGACCCGTCTTGCTACTGATGAATTCGAAAAAGGAAATTTCGAAAAAGCCGGAAATTATTTTTCAAAGGCTGAAGAATTTGATGATGAAAAAAAATATTCTTCCCTCATAGCCCTCTACAGGGGACGTATGGAAGGCAATACTCTTGAACTTGTCAATACACTTGATGAAAGCAATGAGTTCTATACTGACTACGAAACCGCCTTTGCCGAACAGTATGCTGCGATCGAAGCCTGGGATCTATGTTACATCCATGCAAAGAAATCCTATGAAAGTATCGATATCCTCAGGCATTCCAGGGAGCTTTCCCTCAAGGCATCCTATTATTATGCTCTTGCATTGTTTGCCCTGGGCAAGACTGGTGAATCAGTAAGCATAATCGAGAACGGAAAGACAGTCTGCCGGAATGAAGATTCATTTTATGTTCCTTTCCAGAAATTACTTGCAAGATGCTATTCCGCAATCGGAAAGGAAGGCGAGGCTCTTGCAATCTATTCTGCCTTGGACAGCCGAAACAACCTCAATGGTCCGGAAAAGGCAGACTATGCGAATCTGCTTTTTTCATGCGGCTATCTTTCTTCCGCAAGAAAAGTCGGTATGGCATCGTTGACACCTGAAGGTGACTACATTGCCGCTTTGTCCAATTTCAATCTCAAGAACTGGAATGATGCTGAGAAGCTTTTCTCCAGATATCTTTCATCAAAACCAAAGAGAAATGCGGATTTTGCGCTCTTCTATCTTGGGTATTGCCAGTACAGACTGGGAAAAAAATCCGCTTATGAAAATCTGGTTTCTTTCCTGGAAAAATATCCGTCGCACCGGTTGTGCTACAACGCATGTATCGTAAGCGCCAATGCCGCCCTTTCTGATGGTGAATTTGAAATAGCCACGGCACAGGCCCAGAAAGCAGTTTCGTATTCCGGTAATCAGAGTGAAAAAGAAAATGCGGTGCTTCTTGTTGCATCAATTTATGCTGACAATGGGAAGCTGGATTCCGCTCTTGAGACCCTTTCTCCTTTTGTAAAGGAAAAGTCTGAATTCGGAGTTCGGGCTAGATATCAGTCTGCCTTGCTTTATGCGGGAGCCGGCAGACCATCTGAGGCTGACAGACTCTTCTCGGAGATCATCTCAAAATTCCCTGATTCTGAATATGCGGAAGAAAGTTGCTACAACAGGGGTGAAATATTCTATTCTGCAGAAAAATATTCAGTTGCCCTTTCAAGATTTTCTGAATATCTTCAGAAATTTCCTAAGGGAAAATTCAGCGAGAGCGCGCTTTACTATTGTGGAAACTGCCATAGAAAAATGGACAATCCACAGAAGGCAGCCCTTCAGTTTGAAATACTGCTTCTTGATTATCCTGAATCAACCTATGCCTATTCAAGCTGCAGGAATCTTGTCTCGTCGTACACAGATTTGAAGAACTATGTCAAAGCTGCGGATTACGCAAAAAAAATGCTGTCCCTTGCACAGACAGAAGATCAGCGTGCGGATGCAAAAAAAGAAATCTCACGTCTGACTAAATTCATTTCTGGCGGAGACTCAAGGCTTGTTGTACTTACTGAAAGATATGAAAGTGAAGGTGGTTCAGCGACAAGAGACGGAAGAATTGCCGGTACTGAGCTTGCGGAGTATCTTTGGAGTGATGAATCTAAAAAAGATGAGGCAATCGAACTTGCCGAGAAACTTTTTTCAATCCAGTCCAAAGATAAAAACCTGGATCTTGAATGTGCCTATGCTGCGAGATGTGCTGTAATACTTGCCCAGTCGGAAAGACTTGCCAACGAAAACAATGCATCTGCTTCCATCTATTTGACGGCTGCAAGATATGCAAGAAAAGCAGGTCTTGCTGAGGTTGCTGCCCGTGCCCTTTATGGTGCTGCCGAAGCTTTTGACGCAGCAGGTAAAAAAGGCGATGCCAAGGTAACTGTTGAAAATTTGATTGAGCTGTATCCGGAAAGTTCCTATGCAAGAAACTCCGTAAAACTTTTGGAAAGGTAAAATATGAAAAGAAATCTGATTTTGGTTATTGCGTGGCTTGGTTTTGTTGCCTATGCCCAGAATTCTGAAGAAGAACAGATTCAGCTTCCGGAACTGACAACTACTGTTTCCGGTGATACTGTTGTTGCAGGTAAAGATGCTGTTCCTGACTTCTCCAAGGTCGTTCCTTCCGCAGGTGAGGAAAAGAACATAATGCCAAGGCTTCCCGGAGAAAGAATTTCTGGGGAAGACGGTGATGGTGAACCTGAAGCTTCATTCCTTGCCGGTGAGCATAAAAATGTTTATGCACAGGGACTTGTCGGTGGAGGCTTCCCAGGTGATTTCATAGGAGATTTCTCCGTTTACAAGGCATCTGAGACAGATCCTTTCAGAATTGAATTCTCCCATTTCAGCAGAAACGGTTATGGTAAAAATCCTGCCGGAAAGGGATATTTTGACAATGGAACCAAACTCTATGCAGAAAAAACATTCCAGGCCATTTCATCTGATTTTACAGTAAGCGGAAAATATGACAGGTCAGGAACAGGTCTTCAGGAAAGAAGCAGCTGCTTCTATGACATGAATTCACAGAAAGTTTGCGGCAATCTGATTTTTGATCATGTGTTTTCTGACACCGGGTTTGAGTTCTACTCGGAATCAGAATGTTACTGGTTCAACAGATATACGGGAATCAATAATGAAGGTAAATACCTCAAGCAGGAACAGGACATCGATGTAATCCATATGGATCCTGGTTTTGTTTTCTCGTGGTACAATCAGGGGTTTTCTGCTGCCTTTGAATGCAATTTCCAGATTGAATCAATTCTTGGCTCTCTGGAAATGGTTGATACAAAAAGGATTTTCCGTGTTGACGGCGCACTGGTTACTGGTTTTGAAAATGATATTGTCACTGCTTTTGCACAGGGTGGAATCGCAGGTGGAAATAAAATCGGAGACGGCAGATCCATAGTTCCGTCTTTCAGTACTGGTGCGGAAGTACGCGTTAAATTCGGAGAGGCTGAAAGAAACTTTGTCATTGGTCTCAATGGCGGACTTCGTTCAAAACACGAGGAACTTTCAGTGCTGGAAAGAACCTACAAGTTTGCCCAGCTCACAACCCTTACTGATGAAACTTCAGATTGGTTTGTGAATTCAAAAATTGTCATCCCGATGTTTGAAACTGTTTCCCTCAATGGAAATGTTGAGTTCAAGAAAACTGCCTTTGACAATGGCGTGTGGGAAGCTGCCTATTCTTCACGAAAGGAATGCGGTCTTTATGGAATCGCACCGGTTGACAGAACATTGCTTACGACAGATGCAGGACTTTCCTTCAAGATGGGTGTTTTCACCATGCGTGGCGGATGGCGTGCCCATTGGAAACATGTTCCTTCAAATGAATATGAGCATACTGTTGAAACATCCATCTCATATGACAGCGAGAATGAGAAGTGGGGATTTTCTGCAGGCGCTGTTGAATCGATTGATGATTCAAGCGACAAATGTCCAAACATCAAGGGAAGCATCTATTGCAACGTAAAAAACGTAATGAAGCTTTCTCTTGAAATCGATGATGCCGTTAAGCTTATTTCGCGCAAAGAAAGAAAATATGTTGATTCGGAATATCTTGTGAGAGCGGGAAGTGTAACCTTCCTTGCTAAATTTTTCTTTTAATAACAGAGGTTATTTATGTTTCAAATTTTAAAGAACGGCGGAATCCTTATGGTTCCGATCATTGCTTGTGGGTTTATTGTTGTTTTCATCGTCATTGAGCGTCTCCACTATTTCTTCACAGTAAAAAAACGTGAGGAGACATTCTCTGATGATATTGATGCCGCAATCACAAAAGGTGATTATACGGTTGCTGAAAATCTCTGCAACAATGCCGCAACTCCATGTGCCTTTGTCGTTAAGGATGCCATCAACTGCCGTGGTCTTGATGAGCAGGATCTTAAGGAATATGTTCAGACAAAAATGGATCTTGCCGTTCCAAAATTCGAACATCTGCTTTCAGCCTTGGGAACAATTTCCAATGTTGCGACCCTTCTCGGTCTTCTCGGTACAGTTACCGGAAACATCAAGGCATTCGGTGTTCTTGGTAACGGCGGAACTATGGGAGATCCAGCTTTGCTTGCCTCATCAATCGGAGAGGCTCTCGTAACTACAGTTGCAGGCCTTATCGTTGCTATTCCTGCAATTATTTTCCACAGCTACTTCAATTCTCTGGTAAACCACAGCATCAAAAGCATGGAACTTACGGTGACAAGAGTCATGTTCAGACTTACAGGAAAGAATCTGTAGGATCGGGAGAACGCTATGAAAGTATCTTCGAGAAACGGAAGAAAATCCGTCGGTGGTGTTGACCTTTCACCGATGCTTGATGTCATATTTCAGCTTATTCTCTTTTTCCTTGTTTCGACAACTTTTTCCGTGCTTCCGGCCATTGATGTCAAACTGCCTGAAAGTTCCACGTCAAAAGGAGTCGAGACCAGCAGCATAACAATTACTGCCCAGGAAGACGGAACTTTGTGGTTCAATGAAGAAAAGGTTTCAATGGATCAGCTTCAGAAAAAACTCAAAAGCTTTGATACAGGTGATGTACCAAGAACTGAATTCCCGGTTTCATTATCTGCTGACAGCAAGGTGACAAATGGAAAAATCGTTGCTCTTTTTGACGTCATCAGATTCAGCGGGTTCAGCAGTGTAAGCCTCCGCACTACAGGTAAAAAATGACAGATATTGAAGAACGCGGAAGAAAATTTTCCCTTGCCTTGACATCTGCAATTTTTCTCATTTTTTTCATCCTTTGTCTTGTGATAAGGATAAAACCAAAGGAGACTTATAAAGCAATAACCATACAGCTTGATAGTACTCCTGTGATCAAAGACAAACCAAAGACGACAACAAAGAAATCTGAAGTTGCAAAAAAAAGCGAATCTGCCAAAACTGAAAATAAATCTGAAAAAAAGGTGGAGAAAAAAAGCGAGAAGAAACAGGAAGAGAAAAAGACAACTCAGACAAATAAAAGCAGCACGAAGCCATCTGAAAAGAAAGCCGATCCTAAAGCAAAAAATGATTCAAAGGCAGTTCAGAAGAAGGCTGATGAACCGGTGATAAAAAAGAGCGTTGAGGAACTTATGGCGGAACAGAATTCAGCCAGAAAGAAAAAGGTTGAATTTGATGAAAGTCTTTTTGCTGATGATGCTGAACCGGTGCAGACCGTGGCTTCAACCACTGCAAAAAAAGCCGTTGTCGCAAAAAGTTCCCTCAGTGGAAGTTCTGCCAGCGCAGCTTCCCAGTCGTCTTCCAGTTCTTCGGCAAGTTCATCGTCATCTGCAGATCAGGCGGAGCTTTCTGCTTCCGACAGCACGAAAAATGCCTTGAGCGGCATCAGGAATACAACTTATTCTTCCTCTGTTGCTGACGGAATAAAAAGCCGTGCCTCCATCTCATCGGCCAAAAGTGCCACAGGGGCAGTGTCCATACAGATGTCGGACGGATCTTCGAGACAGCTTCTGCATCCAAAGAACCCCTCGATATTCATTTCAGAGGAAAATGCAGGACTTGTTGACAGTACTCGCAATGTTGAGATCCGTTTTGTTGTCCAGCCAGACGGTTCCGTTCCTTTTGGTGAAATTGCTATCAGACCTGCATCTCTTTTGCCTGATCCAATCCAGCGTGAGATAAAAAAACAGATCAGCGAATGGAAGTTTTCCGAGGATCCATCGGGCCGCAAAGGAATCGCCGCTTTTGACTATACGCTTGAGATTAGATGAAATTTCTTCTATAATAGAAGAATGTACAAGGATATTCAGGCTGTGGCATTCGACATCGATGGAACTCTCTATCCGTCATGGAAACTTTTCATAAGGATGCCGCTATACATCTTGAAGAATTTCAGGGTGTATCTTAATTTCAACAAGGCGCGCGATAAAATGCATAGGACGGCACCTCTTGCTGATTTTTATGAATATCAGGCACGTATTTTTGCCGAACTTTCATCTATAGAAAGTCCTGTGGCAAAAAAGCTCATCAATGACGTGTGCTACGACGGCATCAATCATTTTTTCAAGAAAATCAAACCATTTCCTCATGCCTATGACTGCATAAAGGCAATGAAAGATTCCGGTCTTAAGATTGGAATTCTTTCGGATTTTCCTCCAGATCAGAAAGGGGATATCTGGGGTATAAGGGAACTTTGCGATGTATGCATCGGTTCCGAAGAATCAGGGGCCCTTAAGCCTTCTATTTATCCATTTGGAATTCTCTCGCAGAAACTTGGAGTTCCGGCTGATAAAATCCTGTACGTCGGGAACAGCATAAGGTACGATATCAGAGGTGCCTCAAAGGCAGGCATGAAAACCGCATATATCCTTACAGGCTTTAAGAAACTGTTCAACAGAAAGCTTGAGGAAGCTGACATATCATTCAAAAATTATCGCCAGCTGCAGAAAATCGTGCTAGAATAAAAAACAAACAAACAAAACTTGGTGGGAATAAAAAGTGTTTATTGTTGGAATCATTATTTCGGTAGTATTGTCAGCTGTAATTTCGTTCATCATTCGTCAGGTTGATAAAAATGAAAATCAGATGGAGAAGGTGAAAAACTATGCGGACAAACGTAAAAAAGAATTTGACGATTATTTTAACGGTCAGATAGATTCCCAGAATTTTATTGTCAACGAACTCAAGACAAAAGAAATTGAAACTGAGGCCGCCATACGCAAGATGGACCAGCAGATTCAGCTTTGCAAGGAAGTCACCGAAAGTTTTGAAAATCCCATTCAGTCAGTTGAAAATATTGAAAATAAAATAAAAGCCTATGATACTGTTCTTAAAAATCTCATGGAGATGACAGCCGCCGTCGAACAGAATCTTGCCTCGGTAAAAAATGAGACGATCCTCATAGACAAGGTAAATGACAGGCTGAACAAACAGCAGAAAGCTGCTCAGATTCTTGAAGACAAGGTTTCTGACATCATGAACAAATTCTCTTCAAAAAATGCGGAACAGCTTAAATCAATCGGTGAAGATCTTCTCAAAGCATTTGAAGACAGAGCTGAAGAAGTAGAAAAGACAACGGATCTTGCAAAAAGACAGAACGAAGCAATCATGCAGAAGATTGAAGATGACATCCGCAATGCCTATTCTACAGCAATCGAAAACGCAAAGAAACTTGAGGATGAATCCTTCAGTCAGCTTCAGGAAGAATCAAAACAGCGCATAGACGATTGTCTCAATGAACTTAACATCCAGTCAAAACAGATTACTGCGATGATTGATTCCAGAATAGAGGAAACTCAGAAAGCCCTTAATGAAAAGACACAGGAACTTTCTGATGCGTTCAGGGAATACAGTGCCGGCCTAGAGAACAAGTTCAAGGAAAAAGCAGAGAACATGCAGCAGCTTCTTGATGCCCGCACCAATGTGCTTTCTGAAAGCTGGCAGAAGAAGATTTCATCTCTTGAGGAAGACCTTAATGAACGTTCCGAGGGGTTTGATTCCCTTCTGGATAATGAGTGTACAAGCCTCAAAAATAATCTTGACTCCAGGATCGGAGAGCTTGTTTCCATTGTTGACTCAAAGACCGGTGGACTTGAAGAGGCTCTCGGTTCAAAAATCCAGGACCTTACGGAACGTGTTGAGAATGCTACCTCTTCCATGGATTCCCTTGTTGATGAGAAGATCAATCTTTTCAATGACAGGATTACCAATGATATTGCCGACATTGAAAACAAGCTCACTTCTGAAACAAGTACCATGTCAAATGAGATCTACGAAAAGATCAATGATGTCCGCAGTGAACTTGACAACAGCACCTATGAACTGCGTGAACAGTATTCCGGAAGAATCAGCGAATTCAAGGATAATCTTGAAAACTCAACTTCTGGAATCGAGGACCGCGTTTATGAAAAAATCGGCGATCTGAATTCAAAGATAGATGATGGATTGAGTCGCCTTGAGAATGAATATACAACCCGTGCCGACGAACTTGAAAGAAATCTTGATCAGCGTCTTACTACCATGGGAGCTGATTTCAACCAGAAGACTGTGGACTTTGACAGGATCTTTACTGAACGCTCCGCTGCGTTTGAGGAAAAGACGACAGCTTTTGAGAATGCCGTCAAGGAAAAGACCGACAGGATCAATTATTCCCTTGATACAAACGCAAGTGAATTCACGGAAAAGCTTAACAGCAAGATCGAAGAACTTGAAAATGCACTTGCTGAAAAGACGGGCAACCTTGATGTTGTTTTCCACGACAGGACAAAGTCCCTTGAGTCTGATTTCAATGCAAAGACGGAAGGGCTTACAAAAGGTCTTGAAGAGAAATATGCGGACATGGTTGGTTCAATTGACAGCCGCCTGAAGGAAATCACAAAGAACTACGAAGACAGAATGCTTGAGCTGGACCAGAAGTTCAACGATACATCATCTTCTGTAATCCATCTTTTTGAGGACAAAAACAGGGAACTTGAAGGTGCATATGACTTGAAGTCAAAGTCTCTCAAGGAAGCTTTGGAGACAATCACTGACCAGACTGAATCTGAGATGAAGGAAAAATCTCAGAAACTCATTGTTCTCTTCAATGAAAAATCTGCTGCCCTTGATGCAAAACTCAAGCAGAAGATTTCTTCAGTTGATGAGGACATAGACAAGAATTTCGATGAACTTG
The DNA here is from genome assembly GCA_016293645.1 of Treponema sp. GTDB lineage: Bacteria > Spirochaetota > Spirochaetia > Treponematales > Treponemataceae > Treponema_D. The sequence continues at coordinate 21,778 of JAEDDW010000002.1, forward strand.
CAGACAAACTCAAGCAGAAGACCACCGCTGCAAATACAAATCTTGACAAATCAATTTCAAAAATTGAGACTGAAATCAAGCAGAGGACAACAAGCCTCAATACAAATTTCACCGATAAAGCTGATGCTGTAGACGCATTGATAAGAAAGAAGCTCGAGGAACTCAACAACCGTGCTCTTTCAATTTCCACCGACATCAAGAACAGGACCGACAGCCTTGAAGATGATGTAAGAAAGAAACTCAATACCCTTACAGAAGACGTCAAGGAACAGACTGCTCAGGCCGTTGAGAAATACAGGGAAACAACATCTTCCTATACACAGGACATTGAAAGCCGTACTGATGTCCTCAGAAAGGAACTTGCCGAACGTACTGAAAATCTTGAAAGACAGCTTCGTGAACGCACCGGTGAGATTGAACAGAAACTTGCCGCCCTTGTTGATAATGTTGAAAACCAGACAAGTGGAGCAATGGAGCAGTACAAGATTACTACATCGGAATACACCTCGAGAATCGAAGACCAGACCAATAGTCTCAAGAATGAACTTGAAAATAAGAGTCGTGTCCTTGAGGAACTTATTGAAGCCAATGCCCGTGCTCTTGCTGAAAAGACCAGCGGCCTTGAACAGGAGATCAATGACAGGACGCAGGCAGCAAAGGAAGATGCTGAACGCATAATCGAATCCATCAAGGAAAGCCTTGCCTTGAGTGCTGAATCTGCAAGACGTGATGCTGAATCCCAGATCGAAGGTGTGCGCAATACTTTTGCAGACAATGCAGACAGGCTTGTTTCAGAAATGAGGGATACTATCTCTGATGTGCAGCGACAGGTAAATGATGCTGTTGACAGTGCAAAGAACACTCTTGAAGTTGTCAGGACCGATACAAAAGAAAATGCTGAAAAACTTGCGGCATTGCAGGATTCTGTTGATCGTCAGTCTGATGAACTTAAGGAAAGATACGACGGAATGTTCTCTGCAATTCTTGAGAAGGCAGAAAGTGAAGAAAATTCCGCATATGAGAAATTCAGTGCATTGAGTACTGCCAATCTTGAAAAATACAAGAAGGATGTCCAGGACCGTGTAGACCAGATGCATTCTGAAGTCAAGTCAACACTTGGTTCTCTTGACGAACAGTCAAGGACTTACAATGAAGATATTTCACGAACAATTGCTGAACTTCAGGCTAAATTCCAGGAGGTTCAGGCAAATGCGGAAAATGTTGCTTCCCGCATAGAATCGGAAACTGCAGATCATTCTGCAAAGCTTGATGAATTCTCGGCTGAGATGAAATCAAAGCTTCTTGAGATGAATAATACTCTTCTTTCTGTTTCCAGGGAAATCGCTTCTGAGTGTGATGCAAGACAGACAAAGTACCTTGCGGAACTTGACAGCCAGCTTGGCGACTACAAGAAGGAAATGGAATATCGCTTCAAGAAACTCAATACGGCCGGTGCTGATGTAGATAAACTTGAGTCTTCTTTGAGAAAGCTTATGGAGCAGAGTCAAAAGAAGGTCATTGGTGACTTTGAAAAATTTACTGAAGCGGCATCAAAGAACCAGAGTGATTTTGAATCTTCTCTTGCTTCAAAATTCGAAAAGGTGAAGTCGGAACTTGAGACTGTTCAGACATCCCTTGATGAAATAAAGAAGGATTCTGCCGCTAAACTCAGCAGCAAAGTCAAGGTGTTTGAAGATGCTTTCATCAATGATCTTACAAAGCGTGAGAACGACATTCAGGATAAACTTACAACCTGGAAGAATACTTTTGACAATCAGTTTGAAAACTTTACCGATGAATATGAAGAAAAGAGGATGAACATAGAGAAAAACTATGAAGAATCCCTTGCAAAACGCGTTGGTGAACTTCAGAAGAAAACTCAGGAACAGGAAAAGAAATTCCAGAGTGCTCTTCTTGCAGGTCAGACCACAATTCAGGAGCAGATCAATTCCGTAAATCAGAGGATCCATGAGTTCATCGAACAGTATAGGGCTGAGATCAGAAAGGCAATTGAAAGTGTTGATGGCGATCTTAAGGTTGAGACAGACGAATACAAGCAGCGAATGAATGAAAATCTCGACAAGACTGAACGTGAACTTAATTCCAGAATCAGTGAGCTTAAGGAAATCCTTACATCCAAGCAGGAAACCCAGTCAGCAACAATTGATACAGCTGTCCAGGAATTCCAGGAGTGGAAGGTTCGTCTCAAGGATCAGTATGAAGATTATTACCATCAGATTGATGAACAGCTTAAGCTTCTTGCCGAGACAAATGAGCAGAAAATTTCCGAACTCCAGACTGATTTCTCTTCAGCCGCCAAGAGAGCCGGTGATATTCTCAGCGGTTTTGATAACGACAGCAGAAAGCGCATTGAAGAATTTGATACCATGTACAACGAGATGCTGACAAATGTCAAAGCCTATAATGAGGAACAGATAAAAAATGCTGAACTTAAGATAAAAGATCTGAAAAAGTCATTTACTGAAAAGGCAAATGAATACAAGTCGGCATATCAGGGAGCAACTGACAGGCTCAATGAGGAAACAAACAATCTTCAGAAGAAGGTCGATGACATCAAGAAAAGCATCGCAGAATTTGTTTCTGAATCGTCAGCCTTTGAAAGGGCAGACATCCTCAAACGTCAGCTTGATGGCAATATTGAAGATCTTTCAGAAAAGATTGCTTCTGTCAAAGCATACGATGTCAGGCTGAATGAGCTTGCAAATCAGATCCGTCAGCTTGATCGTCTTGGTGATGATGTCAATTCAAAGCTGAACGCATACAGTGCGGATCAGTCCAGGATCGACAGTATTGAATATAAATTCAACAATCTTCTTGAGCTTTCAAATGGAATCGATGCAAAGCTTCTTGAGGTTCAGAAGATAAATGATGAATTCATCAATATGCAGATGACAATGCACAAATATAATGAATCCATGGGCAACATGGAATCCAAATTTGACCGCATTGAGAAAAAGAGTGAGACTGTCGACCGCGTTGCCGAAGCTGTAGACAATTCATTCAAGAACATCAACAGCCTTGAAAAACGTCTTGATGAGTACTCAGGAAAATTCAAGGACCTTCCTGGTGAAATGGAAAAGATCAAGAAGAATATGGATTCCATCATCAAGAATGGTGAGAGAATCAATGAAGCTGTCGATAAGATAAGTTCATTGCAGAGCATCATCAAGGAAGTTGAAAGTCAGATGGATGGAATTGAAAATTCCAAGAAGGGATTTACCGCCACTGAAGAGAGACTCCAGAAGCTTTATAATGACACTGAAAATCAGATCAACCTTCTTCATTCAATTTCCATGAAGGATACAGGAAAGAAAAAGTCGTCATCTTCAAGCAGTGGAATTTCACCACAGACAAGAGCAAGTGTGATCAGCTTGAAGAAGAGGGGATGGGATAATTCTGAAATTGCAAGAAGCCTTAAGATTGAGGAAAATCTAGTTTCTGTTATCCTTGAGCTTGGTACTGATGAATAAGTTTTAAGTTAAAAAAAGGGGATGTCCAATAAGTATTCTGCATAGGGTCATTGCATATGGCGGCGGAGCTTCCATAAAGCCGCTCTGTCGAAATGACCATCCCACTACATGTGGGGGCTTCGACACGCTCAGCCACCCTGATGTATACTTTTGTAACATTCCCTTTTTATTTTGTAAGCAGACAGACGCAGTAAGCCTTGATGGCATTTCCCTGGCCCACGGAATCCTGTTTTTCATTGGTTTTTGCCTTCACAAAAATGCGGCATTCATCAACGTCGAGAGTTTCTGCAATCGATCCGATTACTTTCTCACGCCATGGAAGAAATTTTGGCTTTTCTGTTTCAACAACACAGTCAAGGTTGTTCAGCGTCCATCCTTCTGCACGGACATCACTCCAGATTTTTTTCAATAAATCCTTCGAGTCGGCGTCTTTCCATTTCGCTTCTTTCGGTGGAAAATAGGAACCGATATCGCCTAGACCTGCCGCACCAAGAAGCGCATCGCTGATTGCGTGGAGAAGTACATCTCCGTCAGAGTGTCCTTCCTCTCCTTTTTCGGAAGGAATCTCAATTCCGCCAAGATAAAATTTTCTGCCTGCCACAAGTCTGTGCAGATCTGTGCCCATTCCGATTTTAATCATGCTACCATCATCCTTAATATCACTGGCAAAAGTAATTTTTTTGTTTTCCTTGCTTCCTTCAACGACATGTACTTTTCTGCCATCCGTAAACTCTGGAAAACTATCCCAGATTTCCGTGTCATCGGTATATTCGTGATTGTTTTCTGCCGCTTTGGAATGGCATTCAAGAAGAGGTCCAAGTTCAAAAGCCTGCGGTGTCTGGACTGCGCAAAGATCCTTACGGACAAGATGTCTTGCGATAGTTCCGTCTGGATTGATTTCTTTCTGCGTATCAACAGGAGCAATTGCAGGAACCGATGCTCCATGTTCTGCTGCCGATGAGATTACGTTTTTAATTATTTGTGCTGAAACAAATGGACGTGCCGCATCATGGATAAGGACAATAGAATCCTTGTCGTCGATCGTCATGAGCGCATTATAAACTGAAGACTGCCTTGTGGGGCCGCCTTCAACAAAGAGGACACAGGTGTTTCCCGTCAGTTTTTTTATTTCAGGGTCAGCATAAAAAGCCTTCTGTGCGTCTTCTTTGCCATCTTTTGGAATTGCGACTACTATGGTTGAAAAAGGTGCTGATTCTAAAAAAATACGGGCGGAACAAGATAATACCGTTCCGCCTCCCAGCTGTAAATATTCTTTTTTCTTGCCAAGGCCCATCCTTGAGGATGAGCCCGCAGCTGCAAGAACAAGTGCAAGTGATTTCAAGAATTAATCCTCGTCATCATCGTCATTGTCTTTTGATGAAGATGTATCTTCTTCAAATTCATCCTCATCATCTTCATCTTCTGTAAATGTCTGCTTCTTTTCAATCTTAAGTCCAAGAGGCTCAAGTTTTGCATGGAGCATTACTTCAACTTCCTTTGGAGTGATTCCGTATGCTTCAGCAATTTCATTTTCAAGAAGTGTCTTGGCATTTTCGTAGAGCTTACGTTCAAGGATTGGAAGTTCCTTTACCTTTGAACGGTGGTACAGACAGCGTACAATGGCAGCAATGTCACCAACTGTTCCTTTCTTGAGAAGGTCAAGATTCTGCTGGTAGCGGAGCTTCCAGTCTGATGTTGGCGGCTCGTAGTCGTCACTGATGGATTCAAGAGCCTTTTTGGCTTCTGCTTTTGAAACAATTGCACGGATACCAAGGAGCTTTGCGTTGTCTACAGGCACAATGACGTTCATGTCGGAAACTTCAATGTAGATTTTGTAGTGGTATACCATCTCACCTTTGAATTCACGCTTGAAAACATCGATGATCTTACCAACGCCCTGGCTTGGGTAAACAATTGTCTGGTTTACTGAAAATTCTGTCTTTGGTTTTGCCATGATTTTACTATTATACCACAATCACGGCGAAATTTCAATTCAGTTCTTGCAGGCTACGGCGTGGAGAATTGTTTTCCTGATGTCTTCGTCATACCAGGTGCAGGTTGTTCTGTTGAAGAAACCGAATGATTCCGCCGGGTTTTCCTCGTTCATTGCGATTCCGTTGTCCCAAAGAATTGAATAGATTCCTTTTGAGTAGGATTCCTTCACGTAGTAGTCAAACCAGACCATGCGGTCGGCCTTGTTGTTCTTGTTTGTTGCACCGTATTCACCGATGATCACAGGATGTCCCCTGTCGATGAATTCCGACTTTAGCCTGTTGAAGTAGTAGTCGATGTCGCTCTTGGTCTGCATTGTGAAATCACAGTAACCGCCTTCACCGCAGTTCATTGCAAAGTTGTATGGTGTATACATATGTACAGAAAGAGCGATTTTTTCTTTGTTGCCCTCAATGTCTGCAGGAAATTCAAATGCGCTGTTGAAGGCTGCATCAGGAGAAGCTACATAAGACGGAACCATGATAAGGCGGCTCTTGTTTGTTCCGCCTGCGGAACGAATTGCCTGGACAGCACGCTGATTAAGGATTTTGATCATTTCCATGGCTTCAAGGCATTTTGGATTTTCCGGATTGTAGTTCCACTCATCCGGTGTCCCTCTGAGACGGGGTTCGTTGAGGGTTTCAAAAATCACATTTTCGTATCTGTCATCTGCGAAAGCTTCTGCGATCTGTGTCCAGATTCTGCTTACGAATTCAACTGACTTATCCTTTGCTTTAAGTGAAGGGTAATATCCCTGGAAGGCATAGACAATGTTGTCATTTATATAGTTGTCGTGATGGATGTTGAGGATCACGTAAAGGTTGTTTTCCATACACCAGTCCACGATTGTCTTTACGCGGTTCATCCATTGTTCGTTGATTTCATAGTCGACGTTTACATGGGGAGTCCAGCTTACTGGAAGACGGATGGTCTTGATTCCGCTTCTGGCAAGTCCGTCAATCATTTCTTTAGTAGTCATTGGCTGACCCCAGCTGGTTTCTGTGTTTTCAGGCTGATTGATAAAAGAGTCTGCGTTGTGGGCATCAAGTGTGTTTCCTAAGTTCCATCCTGTTCCTAAATCCATGGTGATCTCCTTTTTGCTGGGGGTTGCTGCGTCATGATTAACGCTGTACTGGTTTGAATATAATGCAAAGTGGATGCTGAGAGTACAAAATTTATGTTTAATATGTAAAAAAAATTGAAAATACAAAAAAAAATCCCGCACTGATGGGGGCGGGACATTTTCAAGGCTGACCTCAGTTGAACAGGTCAAGACTGCTGTCTATCCAGCGGCGCGTAAGTTCCGGATATGTATCCTCAAGTGCGAGGAATCTTGTAAGTGCTGCAGGAAAGTTTCCTGTATAATAGTATGATTCACCAAGATAGAAGCTTGCCCTGTCTGCAACGGATTTTGTTCTGTTCTGTGCAAGGAAGTTTCTCAATGCGGTGATGGATTCCGTGTACTGTTTCTTGATGAAATATGTCTTGAGAATTTCAAAAAGAAGATATTCGTCTCCTCCAGCAGGGCTTACCAGATCCTCTTCAAAGATGTGTACCGGGAGAGGATCCCTTTTGTATGTACCGGAACCCTTTATCAAAGTCTTTGCTTTTTCCTTTGACTGGTTTGAAATAGTGCTTTCATGTGCCGGTTTTTCATCTAGGACATCAATATACGGAAGGGGAGTTTCCCTCAGTTCTCCATTTTTGTATTCCTTTACGGTAGGTTCTCTTTTCTGGATTACGGTCTTGTTGCTTCTGTTTTTTGATGTCTTGATGCGTGCTCCGTTTACTGTTGCGTTTACACCAGGCAGAACTGTCTTGATGATGGTCTCGTCTGACCTGCTTTCTGCTGAATCATCAATCTGTTCATCATAATAAAGTCCGGGATTGCTTCTTTTTGAAGGGGAAACTACAGTAATGATTGCGTAATAATATTCCTGGCTGGTCCTCAGAGAATCAGTGTATGATGTTTCATCACCATTGAGTATGGCAACAGGTTCCATGTTTTCAATCTGTGTCCAGCTGGTCAAAGGTTGCTTTTCACGGTACACAAGGAAAGTAGATACGGAAGAGGAGTCTTCCGGTGATTCCCAGCTGACTGTTACTGTCTTCCCGGATGTAGATTCGGCGTTGATTCCTGTAACAACATTTTTTGTAGACTGAGCTACAGCCTGTGAAACTGAAAGTAATATGGAAGAAATAAAGCAAAGTGCACGTATTCTGTTTGTCATAATGTTCATTTTAGGGCAACTTACTCTGTTTGACAATAGATGTTCTTTCAATTATCCTATTTAACATGTTTGTTTCTGTTATGATTGAACCGGGAAGCCTTGACAGCGGCAAATCACTGGTTGATATTCTCACGAGATATGGGTTTACAAAAATTCAGCGTTCCTGCTGGGAATGTATGAAAGTCCGCGAGGATGAACTGTCAAATCTAAAAAAGGATCTGGACCGTGTGACTGATTATTATGACAAGCTTAGAATCTATCAGTTTCCTATCAACGGTCTCTTTGTCATTACGGAAATGAAACAGAAAAAATGGCGCAAGTGTCAGTTCAGCGGAAGTGCTCCTTCAAGATAAAACAGCTGAAGAAAAAGACAATGCAGATGGATGTGCCTCTGAAAAATGGAACTCAGGGGCCATGAAGATTTTAAAAATGAGGCCTATATATGGTAGAAGATTATCAGGAACCAATTTCACAGCTTAAAGAAAACATTCTCTCCGTATGGGGAAAACTTGATGTTGATGACATAAACAGAAAAATTGCTGAAAAAGAAGAGCTTTCAAATGCTCCGGGATTCTGGGATGACAATGCGAAAGCTACTAAAGTAATGAATGACATAAAACTTCTCAAGGGAAGAATCGAACCATGGCAGAAACTTGTAGCTGACATCGATGACATTGAGACAATGTACCAGATGGCTTTGGAAGAAAATGACCAGGCCCTTGAAGCTGAACTGAAGGAAATGTACGAGGCTGCAAACAAGGATTATGATCATTACAGCATTCTCAATCTTTTGAGTGATGAAGTTGATAAAAACGACTGCTTTCTTTCTGTACATGCCGGGGCAGGCGGAACTGAAGCATGTGACTGGACTTTCATGCTGAGCCGAATGTATCAGAGATGGGCGGAACGCCATGGATACAAAATTGAAGTTGTATCTGAAGAAGAAGCTGAAGGCGGTCTCAAATCGATAAATATGAGGATTTCAGGAGACTATGTTTATGGCTTTACAAAAGGTGAGGCCGGAGTTCATCGTCTGGTTCGTATATCTCCATTTGATGCCAATGCACGCCGTCATACTTCTTTTGCCTCTGTGTATGTTTTCCCGGTTCTCGATGACAATATTGAAGTCAATATTGATCCTAAGGATCTTCGTGTAGATACATACCGTTCTGGCGGCAAGGGTGGTCAGCATGTAAACAAGACAGAATCAGCTGTTCGATTTACCCATATTCCGACCGGAATTGTTGTTGCCTGTGACAGTGAAAGATCTCAGCTTATGAACCGTGCTACTGCAATGAGTATTCTCCGTTCAAGATTGTACGAGTACTACAAGGAACAGAAAGAAAAGGAAAATTCAAAATTTGCCGGCGAAAAGAAAGACATTTCCTTTGGAAGCCAGATCCGCTCATATGTTTTCCAGCCTTATACGATGGTAAATGATCATCGCACAAAACTTAAAGTAGGAAATATTCAGGATGTCATGGACGGAAACATAGATCCGTTCCTCGATGCATTCCTTTCGGCAAAATGGAAAGGGTTGTCTCTTACTCCAGATGAAGATGACATGGATGATGTTGAATAGACGTTTTTTCATCTTTGCATTTTTTTTCTCTTTTTTCATATCTCATGTGCTTGCTGATGACTGGGTGCTTGCTGCCAGAAAATTTGATTTCACTCAGAATAAAAAGCGGGATGTTTCTGAAGAAGAATTTTCATCGCTGATTCCGCAGATTCTCCTTGAACAGATTTCTGAAAGAATTGAAAGAAACACTTCAACCAAAGAGCTCATGGACAGAACTCTTGAGAATCTCCTGGTTGAACGGCAGTCTCTATTTCTTCAGCTGTCAAAAGAAAATAAAAAAAGGGACTCTCTTGTTCTTACTACATCAAGTGAAAAAAAACTGAAGAAAGCCATTGCTGAGCAGCAGAAAAAAATCAAGGAAGTGGAAGACAAGATAGACGAAAATCTTAGAAAGACCAGCCAGCTTCGGGATGAATATAGAAGAGAAAACGAAGGTGGTGGCAATAAGGTTGAATCTGACTATAATCTGCTGTTCAATCCATTTACCAATCTTTTTGTAAAGAAAACCGAAAGAATGCTGGAAGATCCAAAGTCCGAAAATATCGTTCTTTATAAAAATGATCCTTCTGCACTTTACACTGTCTCTGAGACGGCATTGAAACAAGGTCCCCAAAGCAGGGTTTTTGAAAAGGAAATGATTTCTTCAAAAATCAATGGAATGATTGATGGAACCATAACTGTATACGGAAGTTATTTTTCCGTTACCTGCAGTCTTTACGTGTATCCGGGTAAAAATCTTGTTGGAACAGTTACCGAAGTCGGTTCTCTTAGGGATTGTGCTTCCGTAGTAAGAAATGTTGCTGCGTATCTTGGTCCGTTGATTACAAACCAGCTTCCTGTTGAACTGTTTTTTGAAATTCAGCCTGAGGAAATCAGAAAAGATGTAAAAATTACCATTGATGGAATTTTCTTCGACGGAATACCTAAGAAGGTCGATATTGACCGTGGAAAGCATACTGTGAAGGTTGAGTGCCCGGGCTACCATTCAAGGATGATCAGCTATTATTTCAAGGAGTCTTCTCAATTCATTGTTCGTGGTGACATGATCAAAAAAAGCGATTCAAAAGTTTCTGTCACCATCGTGGATCCTGTTCCAGGTTCTGTATATGCGGATGGTAAATTCATTTCTGAAATTTCTGAAAATACCCGAAGCGCAAATGGAACCTTAAATGTCTTTGGAACCCCGATAATCGGTCAGTTCCGTGCTGTTGAGAAAGGAACTAAGATAGTCAGAGAAAAGGTTGTTGATGACAATGGAAAAGAAAGAATTGTAGAAAAAGAAAAACAAGGTGACAGTCTTTCTTTTTTCTATTATGTTCCGGAAAATCTTCAGGTTGAAGGTGCAAACCTGGCCGTCAAAGGCAAACCTATGGATCATGCATCTTATATTGATAATAGAAGAATTTGGACATATCGCGCATATACACTTCTGGTCCTTTCCATGCCGTTTACACTTTTTACTGTTGGAAAATATAATGCTGCTGTCAATGCATACAATGCATCTTCCCTTAATACTCTCGATGAGGTTGAACGGTGGGAAAAGTCAAAGAAGATTGCGACAAGCATAACAACAGTATGCGCCTGTCTGTTTGGTCTTGAGCTTATACGTTATCTATACGCGGCGAATTCAGTACTTCCGGAAATTGCGCATAAGGCATCGGCCCTTGAACTGGAAAAATCAGAAAAGAAGCTTCAGGAGATTTTCCCTGTTGTTGAGAAGGATGCTGCTGCTGCTGTAGATGAGGATGCTGCAGCTGCAGGTAAAGATATTGAAGAGAAGAGTGAAGAGTCGGCTAAATGACGTCATTTCATCGATAATTTTGTGAATGGAGACTTAATATGGGCAAACTTTCTTTTGCGGAAAAATTCAAAAATCTCTTTGCAGGAAAAAACAAGGAAACGCAGGTTCTTTTTGAAGATCTTACAGATGCCCTCATTGAAGGTGATATTGGCGCAAAAAATGCCGTGACTCTTGTTGATCAGCTTGAAAATATATGCAGGGAATCAAAAATTGATTCTCAGAATGAAATTTCCGCTGAATTGAAGAGACTCCTTCTTGACCAGGTGAAGGCCGTTGAATTTACTCCTGAGAAATCAAAGGTCAATGTTTGGATGATACTTGGTGTCAACGGTGTCGGGAAGACTACTTCGGTTGCAAAAATGGCAAAACTTTATGCTGACAGGGGCGAAAACGTCATCATGGCAGCTTCTGATACGTTCCGTGCTGCTGCTGTTGATCAGATTTCCATGCATGGAGAAAGACTTGGAATCAGAGTTGTAAAACACCAGATGGGTAGTGATCCTTCTTCTGTTGTCTTTGATGCTGCTGAAGCATGTCGTGCTGGCGGTGGAGGACTTGTTCTTGCAGATACCGCTGGACGTCTTCACAATAAAGAAAATCTTGTGAACGAACTTAAGAAGATTGACAGGATCTGTCGTTCAAAGGCAGATGAAGGATGTTATAAGAAAATTCTTGTCATTGATGCAACTACCGGGCAAAACGCAGTCCGCCAGGCGGAAGTGTTTCATGAAGCTGTTGGGGTTGATGCCCTTATTCTTACGAAATATGATTCGACAGCAAAAGGTGGCGGACTGGTGACGATTTGCAGAGATCTTGGAATTCCAGCCCTTTTCGTATGTACTGGCGAGAAATATGAAAATATAGCTGAGTTCAATTCAGAAAAATATGTAGATGAATTCATCGGATTGTAAGCAAATGGATATTGTTACAGCTTCATTAAGCCTTTATCTTTTATTTCCAATTATCTCAGAAAGACAGCAGCATTATGCAGATCTTATAAAAAGGAATGTTACATCTGATCCTGAAGTCATTGAAAAAAGAATTGAACTTCTTAAATTTCTTGGCTTTGAAGGAAACGATTATAATTTTGATGATCTTCAATTTACTCCTGATGATGAAAGTGATGAAACTGTAAATGAATCTGTAGCTGAAAAATATTTTACTGATACAAAGAACAAACTTAAGCTTTACGAATATGAGGATGAGAAATTCTATGTCGGTGAGATGGAAGGTGAACGTTCCAGTGTGATTTCTAAGAATGCTGAGATTGTATCCAGGGTAAAATATGACAGTTCATTCAGAATGATTGAAGAAATAGACTGGAAGGTTGCTTCCAATGTTGCTGATTCCCTGATGCTTTCCAGAAAAAACTGGTATTATACAGAAAACAATATCTTCATGACGGAAGAGAATTTTAAGGAAAATACTTTTTCTGATATTGTGTATGACAGTGAAAAAGTTCCGGTAAAAATTTCTTTGTATTCAGTTGAAAAACAAAATAGTGATGTTGAAAAGAACGATTCTGAAGAGAAATCAGAAAAGAGAAATCTTTCAAAAATTTCCTATTATGAATATGATGGTGAAAAGCGTGTCGTTTCAGACAAAGAAGAATTTTACGAACAGAAAAAAAACGATACGACTGGAAGAATCAAGGACGTAATTGTCTATACCCATGAAAAAAAATATTTTTATACTGAAAATTCCAAAACTCCGGATGTGAAATATTATGAAGACGGAAAACTCAGGCTTGAAACACAGATGCTTGATGACGATTCTTATTATGAATCTGTGTTCTTTTCCGGTGGAAATGCAGTCAGATCAAAAATTGTTGATGGCATGAAAGTGGAAGAAAAATTCTTCCTTTATAAGGAATAGCCATGTCTGATTTTAACTGGGTTTTTTTTGTTTCCAAAAGGCTGGCTAAAGTTGACAGAAAAGGTAGAACTGCTGTTACTTCATGGATTGCTTCTGTCGGTGTATGTATAGGAGTAATGGCCCTTATTGTTGTTATGGCTGTCATGAATGGATTTCAGATGAGTTTCAAGGATTCCATAATGGAAATTTCTTCATACCATGTCAGGGTTTCAAATGTATCCTCTGACAGGGAAAATGAATTCCTTGGTTTCTGCAGCCGGAACAATGCACTGTGCACGGTGGAATTCCATGAAGCCCAGGGGCTTATGGTCAGCAGAAAAGGACTTCAGACTGCTTCGATCATAAGGGCTGTCCCGGAAAACATAAACCAGATTGACAAAGGATTTGCCAGAGAACTGAAAATCATTTCCGGAAAATTTGATCTGTCAAAGCCTGATTACATCATAGTTGGAAATACAATTGCCTATAACCTTGGATTGAGAAGGGGAAGCAAAGTTAACATAGCGGCCTTAAGCGGTTCAAGTGACAGAGAGCTTCTGTCTGAAAACAGGGAATTTACTGTGACTGGAATTTTCTTTTGTGGATATGCGGATATCAATGCCGGCTACTCGTTTGTGAGCAGTGATGCCGCCAGAAAATACTTCAGTATGAGCAGAGGAAAATCATATGGCATAAAACTTAAATCAGAAAACCGCTCTTATGATTTTGCAAAATCCATTGCAGAAAACTTTCCTGATGTAGAGGCTGTAACGTGGCAGAATTACAACAGAAGTTTTTTTGGAGTCCTTCGTATGGAAAAGATATTTCTGTTCATTGTTGTAATGCTCATTTTCCTTGTTGTTGCGATAAATATTTTCAATTCCATGAGAAGGCTTGTGTATGAAAGAAAGGATGATATTGCAGTGCTTTCTGCCCTGGGGGGTAATCCTCGAAGCATAAGTAATGTATTTCTTCTGCAGGGATTGAAAACAGGCGTGCTTGGAGCCGTTCCTGGACTTCTTCTTGGTCTTGCCGTCAGTCAGAATATATCTGCGCTCTTTAGGTTTGCCTCTGATGTCACCGGAAATTCCATGTTCCTTGCCTATGCAAGAATTCCTGCTAGAAATTTTCCATCCGAGGTTGCCATGATTTTTCTTTTTGGACTTCTGTCGGCCTTTTTAGCTTCCTTACTGGCCGGAAGAAATGTGCTTAAGATGACAGTTGCGGAGGTGCTGAGGGATGAATGATAAAGTCGTACTTGAACTGAAAGATGTCTGCAAAAATTATTTTTCAGGCGGAACGGAACTTAAAATACTCTCAAACCTTAATCTTTCTCTTTGTGCCGGTCAGCGATGTGTAATCGTAGGTAAAAGCGGATGCGGAAAATCTACCTTGCTGAATATGATCGGTGGCCTTGATACCGTGACTTCAGGATCAGTCATTATCAACAACACTGACATGAAAGATATGAATACAAAGCAGATGAATGACTTCAGAAAAAAAAGTCTTGGATTGATTTTCCAGTTCCATTATCTGCTTAAAGATTTCACTGCTGCCGAAAATATTTTTCTCCCGGCCTATATGGCAGGCATGAAAAGGAAAGATGCCATGGAAAAAGCAAATGCACTTATCGATGAAGTCGGACTTTTTGAAAGAAAAGACCATCTTCCTTCTCAGCTTTCTGGTGGCGAAAGACAGAGAGTTGCCGTTGCAAGAAGTCTTGTGAATGATCCTGAATTGATTCTCGCAGATGAACCTACGGGTAATCTTGATCCTGAAAATGCACTCATCATCGGGGACATGCTTTTTTCTTTGTCAGAAAAATTCAATAAAACTCTTGTCCTCGTTACCCATGACATGAATCTTGCTTCAAAAGGTGATGTCAGATATTCCCTTGAAAATGGAGCTCTCGTTGAGAAATGAACATAGCCTGCAGTTTTTTATATGCCAGAAAAGTTTTTTTCTCACACGGTGCATCAGGGGGCGGTGCTTCCATTGGACACAGATCTTTGCTTGGGGCTGTAATCTGCATAGCTGTCAGTCTTGTTCCTCTTGTTGCGCTGACTTCTGTCAGTTCTGGTATGATTTCCGGCATGACTGGCCGCATGATTCATCTTTCCACTCATGACATTCAGGTTGCCGTTCCGTCTGATTGTGAATCTCTTTCTTCTTCTGGATCCTTTATTGAACTTTCGAAGAAGTTTTCCGGTGTTGATGGCGTGATCAATGTCCATCCTGAAGTGCAGGGAATGGCTCTTGCGACGGGAAAATCCTATAGGACCGGAGCCACCTTCCGTGGTGTTAGAAAAGATGTCTTTGATGTGGATCCATATTTCGCAGCTTTGTTTTCCATTGTAGAAGGGTCTCCCGATTTATCAAAGAAACGCAGTGCGGTCATTGGACAGAAACTTTCAGAAATTCTTGATGTTCATCCTGGTGATGCCTTAAGGCTCATTACAATGAATTCAGACGGAACAAAATTTGTTCCAAAAGTTTCATCGTTCACCGTAACCGGTGTTGTCTCCTGCGGCTATCAGGAACTGGATGCCTTGTGGGTTTTTATTCCGCTGGAAGATGCCTTTGGTGCGGTTGCCGCTTCTTCTTCAAGATTTGTCATTGGCCTTGAGACGGAAGATTCATTCAGTAAAAAGCTTTTTGAGATATGTTCTGCGGTGAGAATTAAACTTCTTTCCGATCCCTTGCTTGCCGCTAGCGAAGTAGAAACCTGGCAGCAGGCCAATGCTTCCCAGTTTGAAAATTTCGCATCGACGAAAGCCCTTCTCATTGTCATCATGTTTGCCATAATTCTGGTCGCATGCATAAATATAAGTTCTTCAATCGTAATGATCGTCATGGAAAGACGAAAAGAGATTGCCATACTCAAAAGCAGTGGAGCTTCTTCCGGTGAAATTACGATGGCCTTTGTGTTCGTAGGTCTTCTTGCAGGAGGCTTTGGAATTCTTGCAGGAGTTCCATCTGGAATCATTGTCTCTGTATTCATAAATTCTATAATCGCAGGTCTGGAAAAAATCATGAACGCATCTGTCGGTTTTGTATATATGATTTTCAATGGTGGAGAAAATTTTTCAGGATTAAAGATCCTTGATCCAGCTTTCTATCTGCAGGAAATTCCAGTTAACATACCTTCAGCTGAAATTTTTCTCATAGTGGTTCTCACTATACTTTTGTCTCTTGTAATGTCCATCGTCCCGTCCATAAAAGCCGGAAGATCCAAAATAATCGAAGTCCTGAAAAAAAGCTGAACTGAAACTTCGCGGATTTTGAATTTTTCCCCATTATGTTGTATATTTAAGATGACTATTAGAGGGGAAAAATGATCTGCGACTTTTGTCATGAACGTGAAGCCGTAATTTTTATGGAACAGATGACCGGTATTGGTCAGCGGCGGAAAATAAACATTTGTCTTGAATGCGCAATGGAAAGAGGAATCTCTCCTGATCCTAAGAATATAGAATCTTCAATTGGAAATCTTTTCAAGGAACTTGCAGACGTATCAAAAAAAATCTCTGAAAAGGAAAACAGGATTTGTCCTGTCTGCGGGACTTCTCTTGGTGAAATAAGAAAAACTGGAAAAGCCGGATGTCCCGAATGTTATGCTATTTTTAAAAATGACATCAGACAGATGCTTGAGAACAACGGTGTCAAAGATGTCTTCAAGGGAACAATGCCTGCAAGGCTTTCAACAATTCATTCCGTTTTGAATGACCGCGTTATTCTGCAGAACAAACTCAACGATGCCTTGAGCCGAGAAGATTATGAAAAGGCTGCCATGTACAGGGACTACCTGAAAGCTCTTGAAAAGCAATCTGTTTCTGACGGATCTGAAAATGGTCAGGAGGAATCGGATTAATGGCACGAAAAAAAACTTCACCTGGTAATGATGCCTGGTACGCCATGGGTGGGCAGATGCAGGATGTGGTTGTTTCTTCAAAAGTTGAGCTCCACAGGAATCTTGCGAATTTCCCTTTTTCTCCAAAACTTCATGACTCTGAAAGCGAAAGAATTCAGTCCATCGTTTTTGATGCTTTCAACTTGATGAGTGATGCTGATTCCTATCAGATAGTTCCTGTAGACAAGCTGGATGATGTTGGAAAGAAGATCATGCAGGAAAGAGGAATCCTCGATGAATATGAGGGACGCAATGCCGGCATAATCCTTAGGAACGATGGAATCATTTCATGCACTGTCAACACTGACGACCATGTGGTTGTTTCTTCTTTTCTTTCCGGTCTTGGAATCGATGAACTCACAAGAAATGTCTATCTCATTGACTGTGAACTTCAGAAGCACGTGCAGTTTGCCGCAAGCTATGACTTTGGATATCTTACACGATTTCTGCTGAACTCAGGAAGCGGACTTGGCCTTTCCGTGAATCTTCATCTGCCTGCATGTTCACTCATGCAGAATGTAGGTGAAATTGCGGAGAAAGTTTCCAGGGAAGGTTTTGTCCTAAGTGAGCGCTATGGTTCAGGCGGAAATGAAAATCTAAGTGGATACGGAAGCTACGGGTCGGCGCTTGGAGCCTACTATAAGCTTACGACAAAAAGCAGTGCCAGCGGTACGGAGGTTGAACAGATGGCTTCCATGCAGATCGCAGTTCAGAATCTGATCAAGGAAGAACGTTCCGCAAGAAAAAAATGCCGCAGTGACCATGTTACTGAAATTGCAAATTATTCATACAGAGCATTGGCTCTTGCTAAGGCAAGTTTCTTCATAAATCTCAGGGAAGCTGTCGATATTATAAGTGGAATTAAATTCGGTGTGGACATGGGCATAATTGAAGGTATCGATGATACTGAACTCCATGCTCTTTTATACCGGATTCAGGAAGGACATCTTGAATATGTTTTGAATTCCGGAAAATTCAAATTCGAAAAAGACATTCAGGATAACAGAAAAAAACAGATAGAACGCTTAAGGGCTTTGATTCTGCAGGAATCTTTTGAAAAGATTGACAGGTAACAGGGGATAAAACATGTACGAGAATTTTTCGCCAAGAGCACGAAGACTGCTTGTGGCTTTGGCTCAGGATGAAGCTTATTACTCAGGCAGCAAGGTCATAGAGCCGGAACATATAATGCTTGCCTTGCTTAAATCCGCAGATGGGCTGGGGTACATTGTCCTTCAGCATCTCAGGATAAATGTCCTTACACTTCAGCTTGCCATCGAGCAGAGCTTCAAAAGCCGCCGTCAGGATGAAGAACTCAAGTCAATTCCAAATTCAGAGAGGACTGAAAAATTCCTCAAACAGTGTGCTTTTGTAGCAAAGACAATAGGTACTGATTACATCGGAACTGAACATATGGTTCTGGCAGCCGTTACTGAGGAGCATTCCCTTTTGTGGTCCTATTTCAGAAAAGCCGGAATCTCCATCGATCAGGTCAAGAAATCAGTCGTTGAGATAGAAAGAAAAATCCCTTCGTCGGCAGCGTCTGAAGACAACCAGTCGGATGGTGGAAATTTCATAAATGAAAAGGCTGTTCCGTTTATGGCTGATGGAAGTGCACAGCAGAAGAAAAAGAAGAATGAAAGTCTCCTCGACCAGTTTTCCCGAGATCTTACTGTTGCTGCGGCTGAAGGACTCCTTGATCCTGTCGTTGGTCGTGACAAGGAAGTTCTGCGTACAGTCCAGATCTTAAGTCGCCGTTCAAAAAACAATCCAGTCCTCATAGGAGAACCTGGTGTTGGTAAGACTGCCATTGTCGAAGGTCTTGCACAGAGAATCGACAAGGGAAATGTTCCAGTCGATCTCTTGAACAAGCGTGTGCTCCAGCTTGATCTTGCCGCCATGATTGCCGGAACAAAATACCGTGGAGAATTCGAGGAACGCCTTAAGCGCGTAATGAAGGAAATAAAGGAAGCAAAGAATATAATTCTTTTTATTGATGAACTTCATACCATCATTGGTGCCGGTGGGCCTGAAGGAAGCATGGATGCCGGAAACATGATCAAGCCTGCCTTGAGCCGTGCTGAGCTTCAGATCATCGGTGCGACTACGACAAAAGAATATAGAAAGTATTTTGAAAAAGACAGTGCTCTTGTCAGAAGATTCCAGACTGTCCGTGTCGAAGAACCTTCAGAAGACGAGACAGAAAAAATTCTACTTGGCCTCAAGGGAAAATATGAAGAGTACCATCATGTGAAATATGATGATGATGTAATTCCGTTGATCGTAAAGTATTCCAAAAGATACATCAACGAAAGATTCCTTCCGGATAAAGCTCTTGATATTCTTGATGAGGCAGGGGCTGCAAAGAAAATTCTTGAGGATACACGTCCTGAAGAACTTGAGAAACTTGAGCTTGAATATTCAAGATTGAACGAGGAAAAACGCGATCTGGTTGCTTCCCAGGAATATGAAAAGGCAGCCTGGGTCAGGGATAAGGTCAACAGTCTCAGGTGCCAGATCGATGAATTGAACAGAAAATGGAAGTCTGAGGATGGAAGCAAAAACCGCATTGTGAATGCAGAAGATATCTGCAGGATCATTTCTTCCATGACTGGAATTGATGTTTCAAAACTGGATGACGGAAAATCGTCAAGACTGCTCAATATGGAAAAGGAGATCCATCGGGAGGTCATCGGTCAGAACGAAGCCGTAAACCTTATAAGCAGTGCCGTTCGCCGCAACAGGGCAGGTGTTTCTTCCGGCCGTAGACCTATGGGATCCTTCATTTTCCTTGGCCCTACAGGTGTTGGAAAAACTCAGCTTGCAAAAAGTCTTGCAAAATTCCTTTTTGGAACTGAAGATGCCCTTATCCGTGTGGATATGAGCGACTACATGGAAAAGCAGAATGCCTCACGTCTTGTCGGTGCACCACCGGGATATGTAGGATATGAAGAAGGCGGAATGCTTACTGAACAGGTAAGACAGCATCCGTATTCCGTAGTGCTTCTTGATGAGATTGAGAAGGCACACCATGACATTTTCAATCTTCTCCTTCAGATGCTTGAGGAAGGTGAACTCAAGGACAACCTTGGGCATACGGTTTCTTTCCGCAACTGTCTTGTCATCATGACAAGCAATGCCGGAGCAAGAGAAATCACTGCTGACAGCCGCATGGGATTCTCTACTGTCAAGGAAGGTGTCCTTCCTTATGAAGACATCAAGGCAAGTGCCATGGAAGAACTCAAACGCATCATGTCGCCGGAGCTTTTGAACCGTGTAGATGATGTCGTTGTGTTCAATGCTCTTTCGAAAGAAGAAGTGGACAACATTCTTGACATTCAGCTTGCTGATCTTCAGAAAAGACTTGATGAAAAAAGCATCTGTCTTGAAGTAAAATCCAAGGCAAGGGATTATCTTGTTGAAAACGGATATGATCCAGCCATGGGTGCCCGTCCTATGCGCCGTTTGATCCAGAGGGAAATTGAAGACCCTCTTTCAATTCTTCTTCTTGAGAATTCGGAATTTGCGGATGAGAAAAAGAGCAGGACCGTTGTTCTTGATCATACAGGAGATAAACTCTCTCTTAAGATCAAGAAGTCAAAGTCAAAAATCGTAAAACAGCAGGAAGAACTTCTTGTGTGATTTTTCAAGAATTATGGAAAGCCTTTGGAGACGCATGTATTCAGAGGCTTTCTTGACATTGATTTCATGAAATGATATATTTTCGTCACATTGTGATTAACCTTAGAACTGAGCCCTTCCAAAAGGCTCTTTTTTTTTGGTGTTTCAGTTATTTGCAAACAGAGGTATAAATTGGAATATACTCCATTATCAAGTATTCCCCATTTCAAGGAATGTTCTGCTGTGGTTGCGGCAGAAGGTCTGAAGCTTGTGGAACTCCAGATTGTTCCGCAGAAAACCCTGACAAAAATTTCGGCTGTGATAGCTTCTGAGGATCCGTCAAAGGATGTTGGCGTCTCAGACTGTTCTAAGGCTCACCGTGCATTGGCACCAAAACTGATGGCGCTTCTGAACAAGACGGAAGATGACATCGCGATGGAAGTCTGTTCCCCTGGAATTGAACGCAACATAAGAAATGCTGCTGAGTTTGAGATTTTTCAGGGTCGTGAGGTTCGTGTATGGGACAAGAACATCAGCGATTGGTCAGCCGGAACCATAAAGAAATCGGATGACAGGTCTGTGACTCTTGTTTCAGAAGACGGAACTGAAAACACTTTCAATTATCCGGACATAGCAAAAGCAAAATTTATCCATATTTAACTATAAAAAGAAGAATCAGATTAGGAGAAAATCAAAATGGCTAAGAAAACAAAGAAAGAAACATCAGAACCGATTGGTGATATTATCCGTGCACTCGCTGCAGAGAAGGGAATCGACGAAACAGCTGTGAAGGCTACTGTTACAAAGATGATCACAGCCGCATATCAGAAATCATTCGGAAAGAATTACGACAACTGTATTGTAGATATTTCCGATGACCTTTCTCAGATCAATGTCTATGCGGAAAAAACAGTTGTTGACGGTGTTTATGATCCAGTCATTGAAATTGAACTTGAAGAAGCAAAACAGCTTGAACCAAGTGCTGAAGTAGATGATGTTCTTCATATTCCGCTTGATCCAAAGACAGATTTCCAGCGTGGTGCCGTATCTGTAGGTAAGCAGGAAGCCCACAAGGATCTCAGCGAGAATTCAAGCAAAAAACTTATTGATGAATACAAGGACAAGATCGGTGAGACAATCATCGGTTATTTCCAGCGTTCTTATAAAGACAACATCTATGTTGATCTTGGTGGAAAGGTTGAAGGTGTCCTTCCAAAGAAATACCAGAGTCCAAGGGAAATTTACGAAAACAAGTCTGACAGAATCAAGGCACTCATCAAGGAAGTAAAGAAGGTTTCTTCAGGAGTTCAGGTAATCTTGAGCCGTACTGATGAGAATCTTGTACGCAATATTCTTGAAGGTGAAGTTACAGAAATCCAGGACGGAATCGTTGTGATCAACAGCATTGCTCGTGAAGCAGGATACCGCACAAAGATCGCCGTTTCATCTACAAAGATGGATGTTGATCCGGTTGGTGCATGTGTCGGTCTCAAGGGTGTTCGCATCCAGAATGTAATCCGCGAGCTGGAAGGTGAAAAGATTGATGTCCTCCGCTATGATGAAGATCCTCATGTATTCATCAAGAATGCCCTTTCTCCAGCTGAAGTCCTCCAGGTAATCATCAAGGATTCTGAAAAGCGTGAGGCACTTGCAATCGTTTCTGACGAGAACTTCTCGATTGCGATCGGTAAGCAGGGACAGAATGTTCGTCTTGCAAACAGACTCTGCAACTGGATTGTTGATGTCAAGACAGAATCTCAGGCTGCTGAACTTGACCTTACAGAAAACTATACTGCCAAGGCAGATGCTGAAAGGCTTTTTGCTGATGCTGCGGAAGATGAAGAAATCACATCAATCACACAGCTTCCTGGCGTTGATGCTGCGGCTGCTGAAATCCTTAAGGCTGCAGGATTCGACGATATTGAAGCATTCATTACTGCTTATGAAGACGGTTCTTTGAGCAATGTTGAAGGCGTAACTCAGGAACAGCTTGATAAGATCAATTCCATCATCGGTGAATATGTAGAATTCGAAGATGAAGAAAGCGTTGAAACTGAGGCTGCTGAAGAAAGTGATTCGGAAGAAGAATACTTCTGTCCTGAATGTGGCGCAAAAATTACACCTGACATGACAAAGTGTCCAAATTGTGGTGTAGAGTTCTCATTTGAAGAAGAATAAGGTAGAGAAGAGGATAATAGTAGAGTATGGCAGAAGAATCAGAGAAAAAGACAGGCGCTATATTGATAAAGCACGCAAAAACAAACAATGCTCAGCCGGCAGGTGAAACAGTTCAGAAAAAGAAGATTGTCATCAAGAGAAAGACAACTCCTGCCTCTTCAGATCCTGCAAAGACTGAAAAGAAACGCATCGTTGTTTCAAAGAAAACTCACGCTGAGGCAGCTCCTAAAGTTGAAGAAACAAAGGCTGCATCTTCTCCTGTAGAAGCACCTGCGGAAAAACCGGTTCAGAATAACGTGTCTGAAGCTGCAACAGCTCCAGCAGCTGCTCCAAAGCCACAGGTTCAGACACTTGAATTCCCAAGCACAAGACCTAACGTAAAGGCCGGAAACTTAAGCGGCGGCAATCGCGGTGGATATAACCGTAATGGTGGCCAGGGCGGTTACAACAATGGTCAGGGCGGATACAACCGTGGTGGTCAGGGTGGCTTTACTGGTGCACAGGCCCGCGAAGGATATCAGAACAGAGAACGCCAGGGTGGCTATAATAATGGCGGATACAACCGTGGCGGCCAGGGTGGTTACAACAACAGTCAGGGCGGCTATAACCGTGGCGGCCAGGGTGGATTCAACCGTAACGGTGGCCAGGGTAACTACGGCAATCGTGGCGGTTACAACAATGGTGGTCAGGGTGGATTCAACCGCGGACCAAACGGTCAGAGTGGCGGATTCAACCGCGGGCAAAATGGTCAGGGTGGTGGATTCAATCGTGGCCCTGGTTTTGGCGGATCACGTCCAGGATTTGGTGGAGGTCGCCCTGGTTTTGGCGCACCTTCGGCAGTTCCGGCTCCAGACAGAACACCTGGAAAAAAGCAGTTTAAGGGAAAAAAACAGGTATACAACCGCAAGGACAAGGAAGAACTCTTTGACGAAGATGAACTTTATGGAAACAAGAAACATGAAGTTACACCAGCAAGCGTAGTTCCAGAGACAATTGATATCATGGAAACAATTTCCGTTTCCGATCTTGCAAAGAAGATGAATCTCAAAGCAAGTGAAATCATCGGTAAGCTTATGGGAATGGGTATGATGGTAACAATCAACCAGTCCATCGACTCGGATACAGCTACACTTCTTGCAGACGAATACAACTGTAAGGTTCACCTTGTAAGTCTTTATGATGAAACTGTCATCGCAAGTGACGAAGGTTCTTCTGATGGTGAAAGACCTCGTCCACCTGTTGTTACAGTCATGGGACATGTTGACCACGGTAAGACAAAGACTTTGGATGCTATCCGTGATGAAAATGTTGCGGCAGGCGAAGCCGGTGGAATTACTCAGAAGATCGGTGCTTACCAGGTACGCACAAAAGACGGACAGGACATCACATTCCTTGATACTCCAGGTCACGAAGCATTCACAATGATGCGTGCCCGTGGTGCACAGATTACAGATATTGTAGTTCTTGTTGTTGCTGCAGATGACGGCGTAATGCCACAGACAATGGAAGCCATCAACCATGCAAAGGATGCAAAGGTTCCTATCATCGTTGCTGTCAACAAGTGTGATAAGCCTGATGCAAATCCAGAAAATGTCATGACACAGCTTTCAAACCTCGGTCTTACTCCGGAAGCATGGGGTGGAGACACCCAGTTTGTCAACATTTCCGCTCTCAAGCGCCAGGGTATCGATGACCTTCTTGACGCGATCCTCATCCAGGCAGAAATGCTTGAACTCAAGGCTCACTATGACTGCCGTGCAGAAGGTAAGGTTATTGAATCCCGCACAGACCAGGGGCGTGGTGTTGTCGCATCAGTTGTTGTTGAGCGCGGTACACTCCACATCGGAGATCCTATCGTTGCCGGTATCTATTCAGGACGTGTTCGCGCCCTCTTCAATGACCGCGGACAGAAAATCAAGGAAGCAACTCCTTCAATGCCAGTTGAAGTTCTTGGTCTTGAAAGCATGCCAAATGCTGGTGATCCAATTCAGGTTACAGAAAACGAAAAGGATGCCCGCGCATTCGCCGCAAAGCGTCAGGAACTCAAGAGATTCGAAGCTGCCAAGGCTGTCAAGAAGATCACTCTCGACAACATGTTCGATGAGCTTGATTCACGTGAAGTCAAGGAACTCAAGATCATCATCAAGGCAGACCTTCAGGGTTCAGCAGAAGCACTCAAGACTTCTTTGGAAAAACTTTCTACAAAGGAAATCCGTGTAAACGTCATCCACTCAAGTGCCGGTGCAATCAACGAAAGCGATGTTACACTTGCTGCAGCTGACCAGAACGCAATCATCATCGGATTCAACGTTCGCCCGACACCAAAGGCAAAGGATCTTGCAGACCAGGAGAAGGTAGAAATCAGAAAGTACAATATCATCTACAAGTGTGTTGAAGAAATTCAGCAGGCTATGGAAGGTATGCTTTCTCCAGATACAAAGGAAGAAACAACAGGTACAGCAGAAGTACGCAACACATTCAAGGTACCAAAGGTTGGCGTTATCGCAGGTTGTTATGTTACAGAAGGTTTCATCAAGAGAACATGCAGCGTAAACCTTATCCGCGACGGTGTTGTTATCTTTACAGGAAAGATTTCTTCCCTCAAGCGTTTCAAGGATGATGCAAAGGAAGTCAAGGATGGATTCGAATGTGGTATCGGTCTTGAAAACTGGCATGACATTCAGGTCGGCGACCAGATCGAAGCATTTGAGATCATTGAAGTCAAGCGCACTCTCGGTAAGACTCTTGTGGAAGAACAGGAAGAGGCAGCCAAGAAGGCAGCTTCTTCTGAAGATGCAGCAGAATAAGGTAATAAATGGGACAGTTCAGATTACAGAGATTAGGTGAACAGTTAAGGGAAGAAATAGCCACTATGATCCTTAGACATGAGATCAAGGATCCTCGTGTGAATGAGTTTCTTTCCGTAAATAGGGTTGAAGTTGCGGCAGACCTTGCATATGCAAAAGTCTACGTTTCTTCATTCATGGATGACCAGTCAGTTGTTCGTGGTGTTGAAGGCCTCAAAAGTGCTGCCGGATTCATCCAGTGCAGGATTGCAAAAAAACTGACTATCTATAAGTTCCCGAAACTTACTTTTGTGGCGGACTTCAGCATGAAGGAAGGCTACAAGATGGTTCAGAAACTCAACGCTCTTGAAGCTGAATCAAGAGAAAGGGAACAGAATTCACAAAAGGGATGAAAGTTCAGACAATCGGGATGATGCTGAATAATATTCTGTAATAAAAGGGACTTCCAGGACGAAGTCCCTTTTATTATTTATGCAAAATCATATAATTCAGTCTACTGGGGTTTAATAATTTTATGGAGAACAAAAAAAATCCGGGCACAATTTCCATGTTTGCCCTTACTTTTCCTTTGGCTCTGGAACAGTTTTTCAGAATTCTTGTTTCATCAATTGATACGGTCATGCTTTCCAGTTTTGATACTGCAGCCGTAGCAGCTGTTGGAATGACCAGTCAGTATGTTTTTTTCATAACGATTCTTCTCAACATGGTCTGCGTTGGGACGATGATTGTCTTGAGTCAGTATATTGGAGCAAAAAAATCCGGAGAGGAACTCAACAATATTGCAAAGGCAAGCATAATTCTTGTCGTTTCTTTCGCGCTCATCATTTCCATTGCAGTTCTTCTGGGAACAAAGAAATTGCTTTCCTGCTATACCCTTGAGGACAGTGTCAGAAACTATGCCACTGAATACTTCATCATTTTCTGCGGTTTTGGTTCCGTCTTCATGGGATTCAATCTCATGCAGGGTGCTGTTGTCCGTGCTTATGGGTATACAAAACAGATTCTTTTATCAACACTATTTGCAAATCTTTTGAATGTTCTTGGAAATGCACTTTCTCTCTACGGCTGGTTTGGGCTTCCTGTTTTTGGTTTGACTGGAGTTGCCGTTTCTTCCGTCTGTGCGAATGTTTTTTCGTGTGTTTATCTTTCCCTTGTCATCAGGCGGAAAAAAGAAATCCATTTCAATCTTTCAAATCTTTTTTCTGTTCCAGGACAATATTTCCGAAAGATCCTTAAAATTGGAGTTCCTACAGCAGGAGAAAACCTGTCGTACAATGTTGCTCAGATCACGATCATGGCGATGATCACAACGCTTGGTACAGCAGCCATGAGTGCCCAGGTTTATACCCAGACCATCTGCCGTTTTGTTTTTGTAGTTGCCGTCGGTATCGGTAGTGCTACCCAGATCAAGACCGGGTTCTTTGTCGGTGCCCGCAATGCTGATGTTGCCTATAGAAATCTGTGGATCTATCAGTTGTGCGGAACTCTTACAAGCATGGTTCTCATCCTCCTCATCAATTTGGGAAAGGGAATCATCATTCCTTTATTTACAAAGGATCCTGTCATTGTCGGATATGTTTCATCGCTTTTGCTTTATTCCTGCTACATCGAATTCGGACGTTCCTTAAACCTCATTTCCATAGGCGGACTCAAAGGAGCAGGTGATGTTGTTTTCCCTGTAGGTTATGGAATCTTTTCGATGTGGTGCATCATGGTTCTTTTCAGCTATATCCTTGGAATTAAAATGGGACTTGGATTGATAGGTTTCTGGCTTGCCATCGGAACCGACGAGACGACCCGTGGAATCGTGATGCTGCTGCGTTGGAAATCAAAACGCTGGCAGACAAAGGCTCTTGTTTGAGTCAACTCATAGAATCATCAATTGACAATCTTCTTGTGATTTACTAATATGCCTCCCAAGACAGTTCGTGACCATCCTGTCTATAAACAAAACTAGGGAGGCATTCATATGAATGCATTTGAATTTTTTATTTCCGTTCTTTTTTTTCTTTCGGCAACAGTTGCAGCCTACAGGTTCTTTGGTAAAAGCGGACTGTTTGTATTCGTGGCATTCTCCACAATTCTTGCCAACATCCAAGTATGCAAAGGAATCAATCTTTTTGGATTTGAGACGACTGTCGGCAACGTTCTTTATGCATCGTCGTTTTTGTGTACTGACATCCTTTCGGAAAAGTACGGCAAGAAGACGGCCCAGAAGGCGGTAAAGATCGGGATCTTCACCAACATCTTATGGATCATCGGAACTCAACTTACGCTCATTTCAGTTCCGTCGGAACATGATACAATGCAGCCGCATCTTGAGGCTATTTTTGGACTCATGCCAAGAGTTGCCGGAGCAAGCCTTATCGCCTACATTGTCAGCCAAAGCATCGATGTTCTTTTGTATCATCTGATCTGGGAAAAAAGCGGACAGACTTCAAAATTCCTTTGGCTCAGAAACAACGGATCAACCATGGTGTCCCAGTTTTTTGATACTTCGATTTTTGTCACCATTGCTTTTGTCGGTACAGTTCCGTCTGAAATTTTCTGGTCGATTCTGTGGACGACATATTTCTTCAAGGTTGTCGTTGCCTTGTTTGATACGCCTTTCGCTTATCTTGCAAGAAAACTCCGCGCCCCTGATGGAGAATGACAATGATGATTGAGACTGGATCAAACAAGGATATGAAGAACAGGGCAGATGAAAATCTCAAACTGCTTGGAAAGAAAACTGAATACAAAAGCGACTATGCGCCTGAGGTTCTTGAGACTTTTGTGAACCGGCACATGGAAAACGATTACTTCGTGAAATTCAATTGCCCGGAATTTACATCCTTGTGTCCTATCACAGGTCAGCCGGATTTTGCGACGATCTACATCTCCTACATTCCAGACGAGCTTATGGTTGAATCAAAATCCCTCAAGCTCTATCTGTTCAGTTTCAGAAATCATGGAGATTTTCATGAAGACTGCGTAAACAAAATCATGAAAGATCTGGTCAGTCTCATGAATCCCCGTTACATCGAGGTCTGGGGGAAATTCACTCCTCGCGGTGGAATCAGCATTGATCCGTACTGCAACTGGGGTAAACCTGGCACGAAGTATGAAAAGATGGCTGAACAGCGTCTTCTCTGGCATGACATGAGTCCTGAGAAGATAGACAACCGCTGAACCTGTCCATTCTTTCTGATATGAAATCTCTGAAAATTGCAATTTTTATTGATTCCATATAAACTGAAGCTATGAAATCAAAATCCGCTCCTTCCGGAATCATGCTTTATGCAAAATCTTCCGGGCTTACAAGTTTTTCCTCCCTTTGGAGTATCAAGCATGCCCTTTGCACGGAGAAGGTTGGTCACACCGGAACTCTGGACTCCTTTGCCGATGGATTGCTTGTAGTGCTGAGCGGAAATCTTACCCATCTTGTTCCACATGTAACTGGATTTACCAAGACCTATGAAGCGATTGTCTGTTTCGGAAAGGAAACGGATACCCTTGATCCTACAGGCGAATATGTCTGCAGTATGGAACCAGCCTTGAAAAAAGAAATTGAGGATGTTCTTCCGGAATTCACCGGAGCGATTTTGCAGACTCCACCGGCATTTTCAGCCCTTCATGTTGATGGCAGACGAGCAAGCGATCTTGTGCGGGAAGGCAAGGAAGTCAAACTTGAAAGCCGCCAGATATTCATATACAGACTTGAGCTTCTTGATTTCCTCGACAACCGCAGTGCCGATGGATGTACATACGCAAAGCTTTCCGTTACATGCTCCAAGGGAACCTACATCCGTGCACTTGCCCGTGACATAGCGAAAGCTGCCGGAAGCTGTGCGCATCTTTGTGCCCTTAGACGTACCCAGGTTGGACCTTTCCATCTTGAGGATGCTGCCTGCTACGGAACTCTTGGGGAATTTACGATTGCTGCCGGAATTGAAAGCGAAAAAAAAATCCGCGAGGAAAATGAAAAGTCCCTCATGGAGAAAGCTTCCGAAAAGATATTTGACAGAAAAAAAACAAAGAAAAACCGGGAAAAGGATAGTGATGAGAAAACTGCTGAAATCAAAAGCCGTTTTTTGACTTTTACTCCTGAACTTGCATCCCTTTGTGGATTTGACTGTGACACGCTTAGAACTGAATTTGAAAAATCTTATATCAGTGGACGTCCTCTTGCTGTCCGCATGTTTGAAAGAATGGAAGACCTCCATGCCTCAAGAGATTTCTATGTGGAGGACGAGATAGCAGTCTATTATTCCGACGGAACTTTTGCCGGCATAATGAAAAAAAATGATGGCCGCCTTCATTATGGATTTGTCGTTCCTCACGAGAAAAAGAAACTCCGTGTCTTCAGCTGGCAGGAAATCATGGTCGGTGCTTTTCCCCTTCAGTGGAGAAAGAAGGGCAGTGCCATGTCTGTTGGAAGTTTTGAGGCTGTACATTGCGGTCATGTGCAGATCCTTGATTCCGTTATCGGTAAAAAGGAGCTGGTGTCTGGGGTAGTCACATTTTCTTCTTCCATTAGACGCGATGATCCTAAAGATATTTTCACCCTCAATCAGCGTCTTGATTTTTTTTGCAGTCTTGGTCTTGATTTTGCCATTGTCATTGATTTCGATGATGGTTTCTCAAAACTCGGTGGTGAAGAATTTCTCCGTATCCTCGTTGAAAAATGTTCGTTGAAATTTCTTTCCGAAGGCAGCGATTTCAAATGCGGTTACAGGGGAAGCTTTGGAATGAAGGAGATTTCCCTTGCCGCATCTTCGCTTGGTTTTGAACTGGATGAGGAAAACTATGTGGAGTTTGACGGACATAAGATCAGTTCAAGCAGGATAAAGAAAGAAATTGAGAATGGAAATTTTTCGGATATGATGGAATTCCTTGGGCGGCCTTTTGAGTTCAGCCTTGATCGATTCAAATGGTATGAGAAGGAACATGGTGATGAAATGTCCTGCTATGAGGCTGAAAACATAAGCAACCAGGTTCTCCCAAAAGATGGTGAATACAGTGTTGCCGTAAATCTTAAAGACGGCATAACGCTGCATACGGAATTGAAGATCCACGGAAAGTCCATTTCATTGCTTTTGCCAACCCAGAGGTACGCAGACAATGCGGTTTCTCTTTCCTTTTAGCTGCATATGTCATGCTGCACTAGACAAAAGATAATATATCAGTAAAATTAAAGAGCTTCTTTGAAGCATGAACTTTTGCTGTCATGATTCCGCCTGGAGTACAAAGAGCCACTTTTATCCCAGGTCTTATCTTAGGCAAAAGAAAAATAATTACAGGAGTAAGTATATGGCACTTACAAAAGAAACAACATCTTCAATCGTTGGAAAGTTCGGCAAGTCGGCAGCTGACACTGGTAACACAAATGTTCAGATCGCTCTTCTTACAGAACGCATCAAGCAGCTTACAGCACACTGCAAGGCATTCCCAAAGGATACAACAGCATCCCGCGGACTTCTCAAGGCTGTAGGTGCTCGCAGAAGACTTCTTAAGTACCTTCAGAACACAAATCTTGAAGGATACCGCGCTCTCATCAAGGAACTCGGAATTCGTAAGTAAGTTTCTGAAAAAGGCAGGAATGTTGTGGTTTTCATGGTGTTCCTGCCTTTAAATTTTTGGAAATAAACGGGGTATTCCGGCTGTTCAAACGGAACATCCTTTGTCTGGCAACGGACATAAAAAGAAAATAAAGAACAAGGAAAATGGTTATGGTACAGAGAGTAACTAGAAAAATCGGGGATCAGGAACTTATCCTCGAAACAGGAAAGATCGGTAAGCAGGCTAACGGCTGTGTTTACGCTCAGATCGGCGGAACTTCGGTTATTGCTACAGTCTGCTGTTCAAGTGATGTTAGGGAAGGTCTTGATTTCGTTCCTGTTACAGTTGAATACAACGAAAAGTTCTATGCTGCAGGTAAGATTCCTGGAGGCTTTGTAAAGAGAGAAGGTCGTCCAAAGGATAAGGAAATTCTTGTAAGCCGCCTTATCGACCGCCCTATGCGTCCGCTTTTTGAAACAGCATTCGGACGCGAAATTCAGATTGTTCCAACTTGTGTTTCAATCGACGGTGTTAACACACCAGACATTCTTGCAGTTCTCGCAGCTTCTGCTGCAGTTTCTATTTCAGACATTCCTTTCCATGGTCCGGTTGCAGCTTGCCGCGTAGGTTACCTTGATGGACAGTATGTCATCAACCCAACATACGAACAGATGGAAAAGGTTCAGCTTGAAATCGTTGTTGCCGGTACAAAAGACGGCTTTACAATGGTAGAAGGCGGTGCCAACGAAGTTTCTGAAGATGTAATGCTCGGCGCCCTTGAAAAGGCTCAGGGATTCATCACAGAAATGTGTCTCCTCCAGGAAGAACTGGTTAAGCTTGCAGGTAAGGAAAAGCTCCCTCTTGCTCCACTCAACGTTGAACTTGAAAACAAGGAAGCCATCAAGGCAGAGGCACTTCCTCTCATGAAAGTTGCATGTTTCAAAGAAGGAAAGATGGCTCGCTCAGAAGCCGTAAAGGAAGTTAAGAAGCAGATTGCAGAAAAGTATGCAGACCAGCTTGCTGATGAAGTTCAGGCCAAGCTCTTTGGTGCACTTTTTGATGACATCCAGTATGAACTTCTCCGCTCAAGCATCCTCGAAACAGGCATGCGCATTGACGGTCGTGGAACAGATCAGATTCGTCCAATTACTTGCGAGATCAACGTTCTTCCACGCCCTCACGGATCTGCACTCTTTACTCGTGGTGAAACACAGTCCCTCGCTGTTACAACTCTTGGTACTGCAATGGATGAACAGGTATATGATGACATTGAAGGCGACAGAAGCGAAAACTTCATCCTTCACTACAACTTCCCTCCATATTCTGTAGGTGAAACAGGTAAGCTTACAACAGGACGCCGCGAAATCGGTCACGGTAACCTTGCACGCCGCTCACTTGCTCCAATGATTCCTTCAAAGGCAGAATTCCCATACACAATCCGTGTTGTTTCTGAAATCATGGAATCAAACGGTTCATCTTCTCAGGCTTCAACTTGTGGCGGATGTCTTTCACTCCTTGCAGCCGGTGTTCCAATGAAGAAGATGGTTGCAGGTATTGCAATGGGTCTTATCACAAGCGATGAAAAGTACACAAAGTATGCAATTCTTTCTGATATCCTTGGTGAAGAAGATCACCTTGGCGACATGGACTTCAAGGTAGCAGGTACCCGCGACGGTATCACAGGCTTCCAGATGGACATCAAGATCGCCGGTGTTTCAATGGAAATCATGAAGAAGGCTCTTGCTCAGGCTAAGGACGGACGCAACCACATCCTCGACATCATGGAGAAGTGCATCAACAAGCCTCAGCCAATCAGCCAGTTTGCTCCTAAGATTGAATCCCTCAAGATACCTATCGACAAGATCGGTGCCCTCATTGGTCCTGGCGGAAAGAACGTCAAGGCTCTCTGTCAGCAGTACGGTGTTACAATCAATACTGACGATGACGGAACTGTTACAATCTACGGTAAGACAGGCGAAGCCGCAGACAAGGCAAAGGCTGCCGTCAAGGGTATCTGTGAAGATCCGGAGCCAGGTACAATCTACCAGGGTACTGTCAAGCGCATCATGGACTTCGGTGCATTCATAGAAATCCTCCCAGGTAAGGAAGGTCTCTGCCACATCTCCAAGCTTTCTCGCGCTCGCGTAGAAAAGGTAACAGATGTTCTCAAGGAAGGACAGGTTGTTCCGGTTAAGCTTCTTGAAGTTGACAAGATGGGACGCCTCAACCTCTCGTATATCGATGCTGTAGAATCTAAGTAAACAAGGAAACTGCAATATCGTCACTAAAGTGATAGACCGGTTCTGTTTGATTACAGGGCCGGTTTTTTTTATTCATGTGATATGCTATAATCCCACCACCATGATTAACAAGCAGGTTCTCAAAAACAATGTCGTTCTTATAACCCAAAGTGATGAATCATCAAAAGTGGCGACTGTTGGATTTTATTTTTCCACCGGCAGCCGCTATGAAAAGGAAGGTGAGTACGGAATAAGCCATTTCACCGAGCATATGCTTTTCAAGGGAACTAAGACAAAAACAAACAGGGAGATTGCCCGTATTTTTGACAGAATGGGTGGAGTTACCAATGCCTTTACGGAACGTGAAAATGTAAGCGTCTATTGTTCCGTTCCTGTTGAAAAAGAGGAAAATTTTTCCATTGCCCTGGACACAATCTGTGACCTGTCGGAAAATTGTATTTTCCCTGAAGATGAAATGGAGAAGGAACGCGGGGTTGTCGAGAATGAAATTTATTCCGTCGAGGATGATCCTGATGATTCTTCCATGGATGAGATTGCCCGCCGTATGTGGCCGGATCAGGATATTTCCAGAACCATAACGGGTTCCGTAGATGATGTGGAATCGATAACACGTGACCAGATGATTTCATGGTATGATGAATATTTTATCCATGGAGAACTTGTGGTGATTGCCGCCGGAAAAATAGATGAGGCAATTCTTCTGGATCGCCTTGGAAAACTTTCACAAAAAAAGCCGTCCGTGGAATTTTATAAAAATGCCCACTTCAAGGATAAAGTGGACTGGAGTTCCGGCACGTCCATAGTAAAGGCCAGGTTCAGCCAGGAACAGGTTTTTGCCCTTTTCCCTCTGGACTGGACTCTTTCCTACAAGGATTATCTTTCGCTTATGGTCTTTGATACCATTGCCGGAGACAGCATGGGCAGCCGTCTTTTCCTTGAACTGAGGGAACGACTTGGCCTTTGTTACAGCGTCGGAAGTTTTTTCACAACCTATGAGAACGCAGGCTTTTGGGCGGCCTACCTGGTCTGTGAAAGCAAAAATACGGTCCGCGCCTGCCAGTCGCTTCTTCTGGAAATAAACAATCTTCTGGAAAAAGAAATTTCCCGGGAAGAAATCGACATCGCCCTTGAGCGCATAAGCGGTCTTGAAATCATGAATGAAATAAATTCCGTGTTCCTCATGCGCCGTCTGTGGAATTTCTACAGCCTTGGTTTTGAACTTATGGATACTGATGAATTCATAAAGTCTATACGGATGATAACTAAAGATGATATAATTTCATTTGTCAGACGCCTCATTGATCCTTCTGGAAGAAATGTTGTCATTTATGGAAAGAAACTTTCAGCTTTTGACAGGAGAAAAATAAAATGAATGAAGTAGATATAAAGATCATCGCAAACAAAGGTGCGGTTGTTCCATGCTATAAGACGGCAGGTGCTGCTGGTGCTGATGTATGTGCTCTTCTTGATGATAAAGTTGTCCTGAAACCTGGAGAGAGGACAATCCTGCCTACAGGTCTTTTCTTTGAGATTCCACAGGGATATGAAATACAGGTACGTCCAAGAAGCGGACTTGCCGCAAAAAACGGAGTTACTGTCCTCAATACTCCTGGTACCATTGACAGTGATTACCGCGGAGAGCTCAAGGTGATCCTCATAAATCTTGGTGATTCCGATTTTGAGATTTCAAGCGGAGACAGAATTGCACAGATTGTTGTCGCTCCAGTGACTTTGGGAAATTTCATCCAGGTAGAATCCATTTCAGAAACTGAACGCGGAACAGGCGGATTTGGAAGTACTGGTGTCTGAAAATGAATCTGAAAACATTAAAGGAAAAAATCGATAAGTTTTTGAATGCGGTGGATTTTGCCTGCGTTTATCTCTACAGGCAGTATGTCTACTTCAAGATCCTGTTTGCAAGAAAGACCAGAGAGCTCAAGAAAATAAAGGTCAGACGTAGTGTCTACAGATTCGGTTATTATGCTGGTAAAAAAATCGGCAGCAAAAAGATCATGCATCTTTTTGTCGTGCTTACATACAGACACAAGTCCATAAAACAGAATATTCTCGTAAGATACATTGCGAAAGAACTGCTTCTGTATTTTGCCATCTGCTTTGCGTTTTTCTTTGTTATTTTCTTCGTGAACCAGATTCTACTCCTTGCGGAAACCATTCTGAAAAAGAGAGTCCCATTGGGTTCCGTAGTGAAGCTCATTACTTATTGTCTGCCAGCGATCATCGCACAGTCCGCACCCTTTGCGACTCTTGTAGGATTTCTCATGTGCCTTGGTCGCCTTGTCACGGATAACGAAGTCCTTATCTTCCGTGCAAGCGGTCAGAAATACAGCCTCATTCTTAAATCCGTCCTTTCCATGGGAATTCTGATCTCTTTGTTCAGTTTTGTCATGAACGATTATTTTCTTCCTCTGGGTACGATAAACTACAACAAACTTTTTAAGCAGATCATTGTCTCAAATCCTGCAATTGAACTTGAATCCATGTCCATAAAGCGAATGAACGATTCCACGATTGTGATCGGCAATGTCAGCGGCAACAATGTAAGCGATCTTGTTTTTTTTGATACGGGAAAAGACGGTTCCCAAAGAATCATTATTGCCAAGGATTCTGAAATCAGAAAATCTTCTGCGGCGGGTGTTCTTATGCGCCTTGATATGAATGATTCCCTGGTTCTTATGCTCAATGATATTAAAAATCATGAATATGATACATTGACATCTGATAGTCTTGCGTTGAGCGTGTTTGAAAACTCAATCATTTCTTCCAACGGCGGAACTTCTCCACGTGAGATGACATCCTGGGACCTTAGAAAAGAAATAAAGAGAATGAAAAAGAATGAGAACATTTCTCCAAAACTTAAGAATATGTACAAGCTTGAATACAATAAGAAATTTGCAATGCCTTTCGGTTCCATATTCTTTGCTATACTGGCTTTCCCTCTTTCCCTGATTTTTGGTAGAAAAGATGGACAGACTCTTGGTATGATATTCGGTGTTATTATTTCCGTCCTTTACTGGTCTGTCCAGATGGTAGGGCAGACTTTCGGCAACAGAGGCGGAATCAATGGATTCTGGGTAACATGGGGACCAAATTTCGTTCTTGGTCTTCTGGGAATAATTCTTTATCTGAGGCTTAAGAAAAAATGAAAATTGTCAAATACATGCTGCGAAGTTTTTTCCCTGTCTTCATGGGAGCCCTCGTTTTCTTCATTCTGATTCTTTGTCTCACAGATCTTTTCATGAATCTCTGGAACTATGTAAACAAAAATGTTTCCACCAGTGACATCGGTCTCATTCTTATCTATTACATTCCTAAGACGGTGTGGTATTCGGTGCCCATAGCGATGCTGTTTGCCACTGCCTACATGCTCAGTGATTTTTATGCGAAAAATGAACTTCTTGCGGTTTTCGCTTCAGGAATTTCACTGCTCAGGTTTACCATTCCGCTGCTTGTCGTTGCGGCTTTCATGAGTGTCGGTCTTTTTTTCTTTGAAAATACTCTTGTTGTTCCGACCTATTCAAAGAAAGTACATCTGCAGGAATTTGTCCTCAATAAGGAAAAATCACTGAACAACGACAAGATTGTCATCATGTCCAATGAAGGTCGTGTGATATACAAGGCAGATTTTTTTGACAATTCATTGATGCGTCTGTATAACGTCTATATTGTTTTCCGTGACGATGAAAAAAATCTGGAAGCCATGGTTTTCAGTGATAATGCGACATGGATCAATGGCAGATGGATTTTGAGCAATCCAATAGAATATAAATATGACGGTGAGGAAGTCAGTGTCATAGGAGCTGAAAAAGAATTGCTTGAGCTTCTTGACGAGCCTCCTGAGACTTTCAGAAACAATACCATTTCCGTTGAGGAAGTAAACACTAAAGAAGCAAGAATCTATATTGAACATCTTGAGAAGGCAGGTTTGCCGAGTGCGGAAGAAAAATCCGTCTACTACAAAAAATATGCATTCCCGTTTGTTGTCTTCATCGTCGTTTTTCTTGCTGTCGGATTAAGTGGAAAAACAAG
Organism: Treponema sp.; assembly: GCA_016293645.1. GTDB lineage: Bacteria > Spirochaetota > Spirochaetia > Treponematales > Treponemataceae > Treponema_D. The sequence goes on from JAEDDW010000002.1 coordinate 59,094, forward strand.
AAAGAATGTTCTTCTGGTAAGTCTTGGTCTTAGTATTACGGCTGTTGTTCTTTTCTATGTGACTCAGATGGTTACGATGCTTATGGCAAAGTTTCAGACCATTCCGCCTTTGTTTGGCGCCTGGTTCCCTGTTGTCCTGTTCATATTCATAAGCAGCATTCTTTTGAAATACGCGCGAACATAGTTTGGGGATAGATATGATTGAAAATTTTTTTGAGATTCATCACGATAATAAAGATTCGCTTGCCCGCACAGGAGTCATGCATCTTCCTCATGGTGATGTTGAAACTCCTGTATTCATGCCCGTCGGTACAAAAGGTACTGTAAAGGCCCTTACGAAAGATGACCTTGAGGAGATTGGGTTTGAGATCATTCTTGCCAATACCTATCACATGTATCTTCGTCCGGGAGCAGATCTTGTAAAAGAAGCCGGGGGACTCCATGGTTTTACAAAATGGAACAGAAACTTTCTTACAGATTCCGGTGGATTCCAGGTGTGGTCCCTTTCAAAACTCCGTAAAATCAAAAACGAGGGAATTGAATTCCGCAGCGACATAGACGGCAGCAAACATTTCTTTACGCCTGAGAATGTAGTCCAGACCCAGGTAAAACTGAACAGCGACATCCAGATGCAGCTCGATGTTTGTTCAGGATTTGGTGTTGACCGTGCGGAGGCTGAACGTGCACTCCGGCTTTCGTCACAGTGGGCCCAGCGTGCGATCACCGAGTGGAACATCCACAGGGAAAGCGGATACAAGGGAATCCTTTTTCCGATTGTCCAGGGAAATTTTTTTGATGATCTCAGAAAAGAAAGCGCTGAATTTGTTGATTCTCTTGATACGCCAGGACTAGCCATCGGTGGACTCAGTGTTGGCGAACCTGCCGACATCTATGCGGAAAAACTTCAGTATACGGTTCAGTTTCTTTCTCGCAGCAAACCTCGTTATGTAATGGGAATCGGTACTCCGGAATACATTCTTGAAGCCGTTGCCAATGGAATCGACATGTTTGACTGCGTGCAGCCTACAAGGATTGCCCGTCACGGACTTTATTTTTCAAAAAAAGGAATGGTTTCCATCAAGCAGGCCCGCTATGAGCATGATTTTGGATGCATTGATCCTGAATGTAAATGCAAGGTCTGTACGACCTATTCCCGTGCTTACCTTCGCCATATATTCCGAGAGCAGGAAATTCTTTCTTCCATGCTTGCAAGCTACCATAACCTGTATTTCCTCCAAAACATGATCAGGGAAATCCGTCAGGCGATCAATGAAGACCGTTTTGAGGAATACAGAAGAAGATTCCTTGAAGATTTCCATTCAGGTGAGGTGTAATTTATGAAGAAAAGCGTTGTTGTTTTTTCCGTTGCGTTGCTTTTTTCTTTGTCTGTCTATTCCCAGGAAGCAGTTGTGGAATCAGAGAAAAGCTCCGCATCTGAAACTGTTTCGGCTGAAGTGACCTCTGTGGCTGAAGATTTTTCTGGTGAAATTGTTTCCGATGGTACTGCTGATGAAATTTCTGTTTCCGATGAAGCTGAGGTCGTCTCATCATTTGAGGAAGAAGGTTTTGAAGATCCGGTTCTTGAGTCATACAATGAAAGTCCTGCTGATAAAAAAGAAAAGAAACGTTATGAATATACAAAGGAAAAGACTGTTCCGGCTGTGAAAAGACCGTCAAGGCATGAGTCAAAGAACGACTTTGTCGACAAGTCTGAAAACTATGTCGAGGAGAGCAATGCCGTTTTCAAATATGGACTTGAAAGTCAGATCAGCAGCCTCATAGATGAACTTACGACAAATGAAGACATGCGCTTTGTTGACCAGATCTATGATCTTTTTTATGAAACAAAAGATGTTGTCGTAAAGGATAAGATCATTGAATACTTTACGAAGCTCAAGGATCCATGTCTTGGTTCCTATGCATGCGAAGTCATAAACGATCCTTATGAAATCAGAAAGGATACGGTGGACAGATGTTTCCGCTATGTTTCAGAAGCCCAGATCAAGGAAGCGGTTCCCGGCCTTGTTGACCTTGTGGACAAGGAAGAGGATGATTATTTTACAGGAGCCCTTACTGCCCTTGGTGATCTTGGTGAAAGGGAAGAGGCGGAATTCCTCGCTGACTATCTTGATCGTGATGACCTGAAGGTTGCCCAGCGTCAGGCTTTGATGAAAGTCCTTGGTAGAATCAAGGCGGTGGAAACATGGGAAAAGATCTCGCAGATTGCCCAGGACGAAGATGAAAATTCTTTTGTCCGCATGTATGCCGCAGAGGCGATCGGTGCCATGGAAAAACCGGAATCTGAAGACATACTTGTTGCTCTTTTTGAATCGACGGATCCAAACCTCAGATGCTATGTTGTGAAGGGTATTGCCCATTTCAATGACGATAAGGCAGACAAGGTGATCATACAGGCTTTGAGGGATTCCCAGTACAAGGTCCGCATAGAGGCCATTGAAGCTGTAAAGAATCGTGAGATGAAGGAAGCCGTTCCATATCTTGTTTTCAGGTGCAAGGATAAGGATGAGCTAAAGGCTGTAAAAGAAAAGAGTTATAGTGTCATTGCCAAACTTGATGTTGCGGAAGGCAATGAATATCTTGTTGAGATTCTCAAGGATAAAAAAATCGCAGGCGGAACGAAGTCGAAGGTTGCATCGGTTCTTCTTGAGGAAAATAAGGCCGGAACTACAGAAGTTCTTGAGCTTGCCAGAAGCGCCCTTAAAAGTGAATTGAAGGATCAGAAAAATTTACGCTATGCCCTCGGAAAGGAATTTGCAAAATATTCACGGCCAGAATTTGCCGACATATGCGGTGAATACCTTGAAAGCAAGGATGTCGCAACCCAGGGTACAGGTCTTGACATCTGGTCAAAGGGGCGTTATTCGTCTTGCCGGGCAAAGGTCGAGGAAATCGCAAGCGATGCCATCGAGGAAGAAAAGACTGAAGAAGACAGTGCTGAGAAATCCGCAAAGCCAGGAACCTATAAATTCGGACAGAAAAGGAAAAATGCCAATGCAAAGAAGGCAAAGCGCATTCTTGAAATGGACGGAACAAGCACAGTCACAAAGCCTGCTGAAGTCGAGGCCGTAACAGGCGCTGCATCTTCAGCATCGTCGGATACGGACAATGCAAAATAATTTTTGAAAGAATAATGCAAAAAAATTAATAAAAAATTGGAAATGCTATTGACACTGAACCTGCGAATTGATATATTAAAGTCACGATTTGCGGAAACGCAGATGCGGGGATGGTGGAATTGGTAGACACGCTAGCTTGAGGTGCTAGTGGCGCGAGCTGTGCCTGTTCAAGTCAGGTTCTCCGCACGAAAGCAGTTGCTGAAAAGTGACTGCTTTTTTTTATTTAAATCAAATTGTTACGAGGTTTGTATGCTGGCCGTTTTTGTCAATTGCGTTGCCGTAGTTCTGGGTTCCCTTCTTGGTCTTCTGGTTGCAGGCCGCATGTCCAGGAAAATGGAGGATGTGATTCAGACTGGTGCTGGATTCATCACACTGATTTTGGGAATGCAGATGGCATTTAAATATCAGAATGTTTGTTTTCTTACACTTGCGATCATTTTGGGCGGTATCATAGGTACCATAATTGATCTTGATGCCAAGATACTTTCTTTGGGTAAACTTCTTGCACGCCTGGTTCCGCAAAAAAACAGTGAATCATGCCCTGAAAAGGGTGATGGTGAAACTGCGCTTTCTTCAAACAGGAATTTTGCCTATGCATTCCTCAATGCGAGCGTTTTATTTTGCGTAGGTGCCATGGCCATCCTCGGGTCTTTCAAGGCCGGTATTGAAAAAGACTATTCGATAATCTTTACAAAAAGCATTCTCGACGGTTTCATGGCCATTTCCTTCACTGCCGCCATGGGAATCGGTACGGCATTCAGTGCCATTGCCATTTTCCTCTATCAGGGTGCCCTTACTTTGCTGAGCGTAGCGGTTCAGCCTTACGTATCAGACGTTATGCTGGCGGAACTGACGGGCAGCGGAGGAGTGCTGATCTGCATGATAGGCATCAATCTCATCGGATTGAAGAAAATCAAGACCGCAAACTATCTTCCGGCTGTGGTTTTCACCGTGCTTTTCGTGCTTCTTGAAAGTCCCGTAAGAAATCTTCTTGGAATTTAGGAAATTCGCGGAATTCCTACGAAATTCTTTACGAATTCAGACAGAATTCTTTGGAATTTGAGGTTGAATTTGTTTGACTTCTGCTTTTTTAGGTCTTATAATGTTCCGTATAATATAAACCCTTAGGGAGGCCTAAAAATGGCAAAAGTAGAACTTAAAGGTATTGGCAAGATTTACGACGGCAACGTACAGGCTGTTGAAAATGCCAACATCGTAATCGAAGACCGCGATTTCTGTGTATTCGTTGGTCCATCTGGATGCGGAAAGTCAACAACTCTCCGTATGATCGCTGGTTTGGAAGAAATTTCTGAAGGTGAACTTCTTATCGATGGTGAACTCATGAACGACGTTCCACCAAAGGACAGAAACATCGCCATGGTATTCCAGAACTATGCTCTTTATCCTCATATGACAGTATATGACAACATGGCTTTCGGTCTCAAGATCCGCAAAATGGACAAGGGAGAAATCAAACGCCGTGTTGATGAAGCAGCAGTTAGCCTTGGACTTACTCAGTACCTCGACCGCAAACCAAAGGCACTTTCCGGTGGACAGAGACAGCGTGTTGCAGTAGGACGCGCAATCGTTCGTAACCCTAAAGTATTCTTGTTCGACGAACCACTTTCTAACCTTGATGCTAAGCTCCGCGTTACAATGCGTGGTGAAATCGCTGCTTTGCACCAGAGACTTCAGGCTACAATGATCTACGTTACACACGACCAGATCGAAGCTATGACAATGGGTACAAAGATTGTTGTTATGAAAGACGGTCACGTTCAGCAGATTGGTGAACCACTTTACTTGTACAACCACCCAATCAACAAGTTCGTTGCTGGCTTCATTGGAACACCTCCAATGAACTTCATGACTGTAACAGTTAAGAAGGAAGGCGACAAGGTTGTTGTTGATGAAGGAACATTCACTCTTGTTCCAACAGCAGAACAGCAGAAGTACCTCTCTGAATATGTAGGAAAGGAAGTATACTTCGGTGTACGCCCAGAAGACCTTGCATATGCAGAAGCACCTGCAGCTGAAAACAACATGCAGATGAAGGTTTCTAACAAGGAACCACTCGGTGCAGAAACACACCTCTTCCTTTCATCAAAGAACCAGAGCGTTGTTGCTCGCGTTCTCGCATCATCAAAGGGTGATTTCAAGATTGGAGAAACTGTAAACTTCGTTCCTGCTATGGAAAGATGTAAGTTCTTTGTTAAGGATACAGAAGATCTTTCAAAGGAAATCAACATCTGTGAAAAGGACAAGATTTCTTCACCTTGGCTCAAGAACGCCATCACAGGCGAAGTTGGATACAAGGTTCAGATTGGTTCTGAAATCAGAAAGTAATTTATCCATCGGATAATATTTTTTGACACCAAAGGCACCGTCGGTTTATTCCGGCGGTGTTTTTTTATTTCTACGTCATTGCCGTTTATGTCTTCTGTCATTGTAAAGTTGCATTTATTCCAATAGAATGAAGGCATGCTTAAAGTTAACTCTGTCGTAATCTACAAAAACTCTGCCGCCATCATTTCGGCGGTTCAGGAAAATTCAAAGTATACGGTTAAGTTCCGTAGTGCTCCAGCCACTGCCACAAAAAAAGCTGTCTATGGAGAGCAGAATGTACGTGAGAAGGATGTGGTTCTGCTCCACGAAGGTCCATGTTCCTCACTGGAAAACGTTCTTGCCTTTGCGGAAGAAAAATGTCCCCTTGCGGAAAATCTATACAATCTTGAAGATAAAAATGAAATCGGACAGCAGGTGAAGGAATGCTATGAGTTGCTTGAGTCTGATGATGAATCAAAGAATGCTTCCTATGCATTTGCTGACCTTGTGTCTCTTTTCAACGACAAAATGACTGCAGACCAGAGTTATGGAATGTTCTGTGCCCTGAAAAACACAGTATGGTTCAATCAGAACCTTAAGGAACAGATGAACGGCAATCTTGTCTTTGCTTTGCGTGACCGTGAGGAAATCGACAGCCTTGTAAAAAAAGCGGATGCCAAAGGCAAGGAGGCGGAACTACGCACGGCTTTCCTTGAACGACTCAAGTCCAAAAGCCTGTTGCCGGAAGATTCAATATACATGGGGGATGTTGAAGCCCTTGCCCTGGGAAAGACCGACAAGAGCCGCACCATGCATGATGCAGGAATCAAGGAGACTGTAGAAAAGGCCCATAAGCTGTTGCTTGATACAGGTGTATGGGAAATAACCCGCAATCCTTATCCTTTGCGCTGGGGACTTTCCATGAAAAGTGCATCCGAATCCCTTGCTTCTCCTCCGCAGGAAGAGCGTTATGAAGTTCCTGGTGTAAGCTATGCCATTGATGCAGAAAATTCCGCTGACCCTGATGATGCTGTGGCTTATGACGGAAAATACTATTGGGTCCACATCGCAGACCCTGCAAGCACCGTAATGCCAGACTCTTCGATTGACAGGTCTGCCCGTGCTCGTGGTGCAACTTTGTATATTCCGGAAGGTGCCGCCCGAATGCTTTGTGAGGATGCCCTGGAGGACTATGCCCTTGGTTTGAAGGAAAAAAGCAACGCCCTTTCGTTCCGTCTGCTTCTTGATGATGATGCAAATGTGCTTGAATGTGCCGTAATGAAGACTGTGGTTGATGTCAAGCGGCTTTCCTACAAGGCTGCGGAAGAGCAGAAGGATACGCCGGAACTCAGACCGCTTTTTGAGATAGCCCGCAAAAATGTAGATAAGAGAAACAAGGCGGGTGCAGTTCAGATCACCATGCCTGAAGTTCATGTTGTTGTCGATAAGGAAACAAAAAAGGTTTCAATCGTCAAGGATGAAAAATATGAAAGCAACGAGATGGTCCGCGAACTCATGCTTCTTGCGGGGGAAGGGGCTGCAAAGTTTGCTTTCCAGAACAACATTCCGTTCCCGTACATAAGCCAGGAAAAACCTCAGATTCCGTCTGACATTCCGGAAGGTTTAGCGGGGCAGTTTAGGCTCAGACGCTGTATGAGGAAACGTTCCGTAGGTGTAACGCCTGGAATGCACTGTGGACTTGGACTCAACATGTACAGCCAGGTCACAAGCCCTCTGCGCCGCTATGGAGATCTTATTTCCCATCAGCAGCTCAGGGCCTTTATCGATGGACGCGAACTTCTGGACAAGGATACCATGCTCATGCGTATTTCTGAAGGTGATGCCGGAGCCATGGCGGCGCGCAAATCGGAACGCAACAGCAACCTGCACTGGACTCTTGTTTATCTATTGCAGAATCCTGAATGGGTAGGCGAGGCTGTCTGTGTATCTCTTGCAGAAGGCAAGCTGCCTCAGTTCTGCATTCCGGAACTTGCCCAGGAAACTTTCATGGATGTTCCAGGTGGAGTTGAACTTAACCAGACTGTAAAAATCAAGGTAAGCAGAATAAATCTTCCTGAACTTCAGGTGGAATTTGTGGTGGCCTAATAGTTCAGCCTGTTGTTATAGGGGTAAACTATAACTGCATATAATTAGATAATAATTCACTGCAGGCAACTGATTGTATATAGTTTAAATATGATATTCCTTTATGAGCATAAAATTAAATGATTGTAAAAATACGGGAAGGAAGTCAGAGGCTGGCAAAAACACTTGCTGTGCGGAACGATAGTTTCCTTGCCACACTGCACGTGTAGCGACATATGGAGCGGTTTTGACAGACTCGCACTGACTGGTAGTATTTTTATAAATTATTTTAAATCATGCCTGTACTGAGATATATCTGTATTCAAGCATAATTTTTCATTTTAGGAGTACAAAAAATGGCAGAAATCGAGACAAAATGCATTCACGCAGGATATGAACCAAAGAACGGTGAATCCCGCATGATTCCAATCATCCAGAGCACAACTTTCAAATATGATTCAAGTGCTGACATGGGAAAACTCTTTGACCTTGAAGCAGAAGGTTATTTTTATACAAGACTTGCAAACCCAACCAACGACTATGTTGCAAAGAAAATCTGTGCCCTTGAAGGCGGAACTGCAGCAATGCTTACATCTTCAGGACAGGCTGCAAACCTTTTTGCCATTTTCAACATTGCATCTGCAGGTGACCATGTTGTTGCCTCTTCTTCAATTTATGGCGGAACATTCAACCTCTTTAATGTAACAATGCGCAAGATGGGCATAGATTTTACTTTTGTAAGCCCAGAATGTACTGAAGAAGAACTTAACGCAGCCTTCAAGCCAAACACAAAGGCTGTTTTCGGCGAAACAATTGCAAATCCATCCCTTGTAATCTTTGACTTTGAAAAGTTTGCAAAGGCAGCTCACAGCCACGGTGTACCTCTCGTAGTAGACAATACTTTTGCAACTCCTGTTAACTGCCGTCCCTTTGAATGGGGGGCTGACATCGTTACCCATTCGACAACAAAGTATATGGACGGACACGATGCAACTGTAGGCGGATGTATCGTAGACAGCGGTAAGTTTGACTGGATGGCACACAAGGACAAGTTCCCAGGCCTTTGTACTCCAGACGAAAGCTACCATGGAATCACTTATGCTGAAAAATTCGGGCAGGCCGGAGCTTTCATCACAAAGTGTACAGCACAGCTTATGCGCGACTTTGGCTGTATCCAGGCTCCAATGAACGCATATTTCCTTAACCTCGGTCTTGAATCCCTTCCTTTGAGAGTTGAACGCCATGTTGCAAATGCTACAGCCATTGCTAAGTTCCTCAAGGATCATCCAAAGGTTGAATGGGTAAACTATCCAGGCCTTGAAGGCGACAAGTACTATGAACTTGCAAAAAAATATATGCCTAAGGGAACCTGTGGCGTCATCAGCTTTGGCGTAAAGGGCGGAAGAAAGGCTGCCGAGGACTTTATGGGCAAGCTTAAAATTGGTATGATTGCTACACATGTTGCAGACAGCCGTACATGCGTACTCCATCCTGCCAGCGCAACACATCGCCAGCTTTCAGACCAGGAACTCATTGACTGTGGTGTAAGCCCGGATATGATCCGCCTTTCTGTTGGCGTTGAAAATGTAAATGATCTCATTGCAGATCTTAAGAATGCCCTTGAAAACTAATTGCTGTCCCTTGATGGCATAAGGAGATAAAAATGATTGTTGTATTAAAGAATGGCTTTGGTGAAAATAAAGTTGAAGATTTCATCAGCGACATCAAGTCAAAAGGCCTTGACTGTCATGTTGTAAAAGGTGTTGAAAAGACCATCGTTGGTCTTCTTGGAGATACTTCGAAACTTGATCCACGGGATTTTTTAAGCAGCGACATTGTTGAAAGCGCAGAACGCGTTTCGGCTCCTTACAAGATGGCAAGCCGTGAATTCCATCCTGAAAACACAATTGTTGAAATCGGCGCAAATCAGTCAGGTGTGACTTCCTGCCTTATCGGTGACGGAAAGACAATTCCAGTTATCGCAGGTCCTTGTGCCGTAGAAGGGGAAGAACAGATTCTTAATGCCGCCCGTGCCGTAAAGGCTGCCGGAGCAAGAATTCTCCGCGGCGGTGCCTATAAGCCTCGTACATCCCCATACAGTTTCCAGGGTATGGGAAAGGACGGTATCCGTCTTCTTGAACTTGCAAAGAAGGAAACTGGTCTTCCAATCTGTACTGAACTTATGGCAATCAGCGAAATCGGCAATTTCCATAATGTTGACCTTATTCAGGTTGGTGCCCGCAACTTCCAGAACTTTGACCTTCTGAAGGAACTGGGAAGATTCGGTAAGCCTGTTCTCCTTAAGCGCGGACTTTCAGGAACAATCCAGGAACTCCTCATGTCTGCCGAATACATCATGGCCAACGGAAATGAAAACGTAATTCTTTGTGAACGCGGAATCCGCACCTATGATCCGTATACAAGAAACTGCCTTGATGTAAGCGCAGTTCCTTACCTTCACAAGGTAAGCCACCTTCCTGTTGTCCTTGATCCAAGCCATGCATCTGGAATCCGCTGGATGGTTGGAACCCTTGCCTGTGCTTCAGTTGCTGCAGGCTGTGACGGTCTTGAAATCGAAGTTCACTGCAATCCTGAAAAGGCATGGAGTGATGCATCCCAGCAGCTTAACCCGACTATGTTTGAAGAATTGATGACAAAGCTCGGTAAGTATGCCGCAGTTGAAAACAAGACAATGTAGCCTATGAAAAAGTTAAATGAACTTACATACGGAATCGTAGGCCTTGGCCTCATGGGCGGTTCCATTGCAAAATCAATCCGTGAAAACATCCTTTCAAGTGGCGGTTCAACTGGAAAAATTTATGCTTCCACAAGAAATGTTGCTGCCCTTGAACTTGCAAAAAGCCAGTACGTTCTTGATGACTTTTATACTCTGGATAAAGTTGATGAAATGCTTGCCCTCTGCGATTTTGTCTTTGTATGCTTTTATCCTCATATGACTGTTGATTTTCTTGCGGCACATAAAAATGCTTTCAAGAAAGGTTCCGTTGTTACGGACATCAACGGCGTAAAGGCCGAAATTTTTGACCGACTTGCAGAAATTGAAAGCGAAAACTACGATTTCATTCCGGGGCATCCTATGGCCGGCGGTGAAAAAGAAGGGTATGCGGCAAGTAACGCAGCCTTCTTTAAAAACCACAATTATATCCTCATGCCTCTTGCTTCAAACAAGGTTGACAATGTCGAGCAGTTCAAGCGTCTCATAACTGAGATGGGCTTTACCCAGATTGTTGAAACTGACGGCCGCGTACATGATCATAAGATTGCCTTTACGTCCCAGCTTTGCCATGTAATTGCCAGTGCCCTTGTGAACAGTGCTGAAGATGCAAAAGTGACACAGTTTGGAGGCGGAAGTTTTGAGGACCTTACACGCATAGCCATGATCAATGCTCCTTTGTGGACAGAGCTTTTTCTTGCAAACAAGGCGGAACTCATCGCTCACATTGAGAATTTTGAAAGATCCCTTGAAGTCCTCAAGGAATACATTAAGAATGATAAGGCTGAAGAAACCAAAGCCTATCTTGAGGATGTCCGTGTAAAACGCATCGAGATGTCCCGCAAAGATGTAAAGGTTGAAAAATAATTTTTCATGGAGGCTGAATGATGGAACAGAAAGACTTCAATACATTGGACAAGGTTATCGGACGTGTGCCTGATTTCCCAAAAAAGGGCGTTCTTTTCTACGATATCACCGGTATACTTCGTCATCCTGAGGAATTTAAATATACCATTGACCGCATGTGTGAAATCTATAAGGACAAGAAAATTGATGCAGTAGCCGGCATTGAAAGCCGCGGTTTCATTTTTGCATCCTGCCTTGCTGAGCGCATGGGAATCCCTTTGATTCTGATCCGTAAAAAAGGAAAGCTTCCTGCAAAGACATACACGCAGAAATATGATTTGGAATATGGTTCTGCAGAGATTGAAGTACATACGGCTGATGTTGAAAAGGGGCAGAACATTCTTTTGATCGATGACCTTATTGCTACAGGCGGAACTTTGAATGCTGCCGTAAAACTTATGGCCCAGGGCGGTGCAAAGGTTACTGATGTCTTTGGTGTGATCGGGCTTCCTTTCCTCAATTTCAAGAAAGTCCTTGAAGGAATTGAAGTGACGACACTTGTGGATTACATGTCCGAATGAAATTTGCTTTCGATGAAAAGGCATGCGTCGTGATAAACGCGTGCCTTATTTTTTTCCGTCAACAGAGAATACTTTCATCATAGGTTCTTCCTGTATGAAACTATCAAGAATCCCGATGAATTTTTCTGCGTCTGCATTTTCAAGTTCCAGATAGCGGTTCAGATATTCCGAGAAATTTCCTTCCGTAATTCCGTCCTGGATCAATCTTGCGTTGCCTGTATTGGAATCCGTCTTTTCAAAGATTTTAATCTCATATCTTGACTTGATGGTCCTTATGCATTTTCCGGATTTTTCCTTGTCCTCAAGTTCTTCCAGAAGTTCGTTTCTTTTTTCTTCATATATTTTGAAAAATGTGTCCGCTTTTTTTATTTTGTTTCCGTGGATGTATCCGGCAGGAATGTTTTTCGTTGCGTCATATGAGATGCAGTAGGATTCTGTTTCTTTGTCGATTCTGCTTGCAAGTTCCATGAGAAGGGCATTGAAAAGCATGATGTCCATGCTGGTGTCAGGTGCCTTGAAATACAGCTGTACCGGATCAAGGAATTCCTTTGTGGGTACAAGAAGGGGAGATTCCTTTGGCGCAAGTTCTGGAGGTAGATCGGAAGAATATAAATGCCGCAGCTGAATGTTCCTCTGTCGGTTTTTCCATTTGAGTTCCGGGAATGTCCATTTTTTTCTTTCATTTTGTGCTTTCAGACGGCCGAATGATTTTTCCGCTGCTGAAAATGCTTCCTTGTATGAAACATCTCCACAAATTACAATTGAATAAAGTGATGCATCCAGAAATTCAGTATACCCTGAAAGAAGCGACTGGTATGATGCTGAATTGTATTTGTTGTCGTAGTCTCTGAAAATCTGTCCGGGGTTTGTGTCCCGTAAAAGATAGGCAAAGACATTGTTTCTCATCTGTGTGCCAAGATCTGCGTTTTTCATCAGGGTGCTGTAGCTCTCATCCGCAAAAAGCCGGTCCGCCTGTACAGGTGTTATTTCTCCGTAAATCAAGGCATTTGAGATTGCGTCAAGAGTCTGTTCCAGATTGTCTTTCAGAACTTCACATGTAATGTATGAAACGGTTTCCAGAGTCTCCGAAGTTACGTTGCCTATGTGTGAATTCTTTGCTGCGGCAGAAACCAGAATCGATCTGAGATTTTTTTCCTTGACGGGAGAGGCAAGCATGCCACCTGAGATGGCCGTTGATATGCAGACAGTCTGTGAGCCTTTGTTTTCTTTTACCGTAACAGGGATTCCGTTTGAAAGCTTTTTTTCTTTTATGTTTTTGATTGAATTTGCATAGAAAATTTCTGATGGTCTTGACCTGATGACGATTCCATCCTTTGTTTTATCTAATTCAACGGAATGCTTTTTTTCAGCTTTTGCTTTTTTCGCAAGCAGATCATTCTTCCACCATGAACTGTTCTTTTCGTCGATTTTTTCATAGCCTCTTTCGAGAAAATCCTTTTTCTGCTTTTCGTATTTTTCCTTGTTTACAAGAAGAAACAGAAAAGGCTCTTCATTCCTCAGATGGTGCAGAACTTCATTTTCAGTAACGTTCAGTATTCCGTATGTAATATCCTGAAAACCTTTGTAGAAGTCTTCTGGTGTAGTCCATTTTGCATAAGGCCAGTAGTCCGCAAGAAGTGAACTCATGGCTCTTCCATTTCCTGATGTGACTGAATGTTTTTCAAGAATCATGTTCTGACTGTTTATGAATTCCTTTCTTGTAAATTCTGTTTTGGATTTAAGAATTTCAATAAAAGTATCTCCTTGTTCTGCCGCGGTTACCTGTTCCAAAGGACCTTCCGGTCTGGAAAAGAAATATGGCTCTTCCATGAGGGCCTGAAGGATAAGTCTTGAAGTTCCGTTTTTGTGGGCGATTGTTGCCGCAATGTAATCTGTACTCCTGATGGCTGTAACAGGATTTGAAGCGAATGCTGTCTTATAGACTGATTCATCCTGATTCATTGCTGCGGCTGCTAAATCGCACTGATTCATGTTCATGGATGTATATTGAACGACAATCTGGGTCAGTTCCTTTGAAAACTGGTCTGAAACAATTACAAATTTCCTTTGTCCGTCTTTATCCTCTGTTTTTTCAGACTGAACTGATTTCTGCGGCTTTGAACCTGGTTTCCACGAGCCTAGATTTGATTCACATAATTTTCCAATGCTCTTTGCATCAATGTTTCCGGAAATGAAGAGGGCACTGCCATCAGGTGTATAATAACCTGCTGAGATATTTGAAAGGATTGTCCTGATCTGGCTGACGGAATAGCTTGAAAAAAGTGAAGGGTAAATTCCTGAATCATGTTTCCAGGGCTGTTCATGAAATACTCTCGAATCAATTGAACTGTTTATGAAACCTGAGGTGCTTTGTGAATATTCCGTTGATTCTTTTTTCATCTGATCGTGTACTGTTTTGATTTCTTTGTCGGAAAAAACTGCACCGGAAAGCTGATCTGATAAAATCTCAAGGCAGTCTTCAAGTTCCTCGGCTGATATAAGCAATGATATTTTTGTGCTGTCTGAATTGCACTGCCATTTACCGTTGTGGAGCTCAAGATAGTCTTTCATTTGGAATTCATGAAGCCTTGCAAGCATTGAGAAAAATCCGCATGTCGACTGGTTCTGTGCTGAAAAACCAGCTCTGTTTACAAGCTCAACGGAAACAAGTGCGTTGCTTTTGTCTGGAATCACAAAGACAGTCAGACCGTTCTGCAATGTGAATATGTTCAATGAAAGTGCGCTGTTTTCGATCTGAATGCTGGTCTGGGCGAATATAAGGTGATGAATGAATATCAATGTAACGGATAAAAAAAACTTTTTGATGTCATGCATATTTCACTTTGAATAATAAAAGGAATTCCTGAAAATTGCAATTTTCATCATTTCTTATTAGAATTGAATAATGCTGAAAGTAAAATCGAACAAGGCGTTTCATTTTGATATCGCTTCCATAGATAAAAAGCTTCTGAACGGTAAACGAAATTTGACTGCGGCCGAGATCAAGATACTTGAATCTAATTTCAATGTTTCTGAAGATCCACAGTGGAAAAATGTATTTGTAAGCTGTGATGAAAATGGTTTTGATCCTGCCATGATCAGACATTCGGAATTCCATGGGTATGTAATTCTTGGTGAACTGACTGACAGTTCCATTACTTATCACGATCTTGAGCTGAATACTGGAATCACCCATTCCTATCTCCAGGATGTTGTTGTCGGTGATAATTGTGCTATACATAATGTCAGATATCTTGTCAATTACAGATTGGGTGACCGTGTAATACTTTTCAACATCCAGGAAATGTGTTGCACCAGGCATTCAAAATTCGGAGAAGGAATCCTAAAGGAAAATGAACCCGAAGAAAACCGGATCTGGATTGGAGTCGGCAATGAAAATGGAAATCGTTCCGTCCTTCCGTTTGAGGATCTCATTCCTGCTGATGCCTACATCTGGTCGAGATACAGAGAAGACAAAAAACTCATGGACCGTTTTGTCGAACTTACAGAATATGGAAAATCAAAAAAGTGGGATACTTACGGAATCGTTGGAAATGATGTCGTTATAAAGAATTCTACGCTGCTGAAAGATGTCAAGGTCGGAGAGTGCACATATATAAAGGGTGCATTTAAGCTTAAGAACATCATGATTCTTTCCTCCGAAAATGAACCAAGTCAGATAGGCGAGGGGGTTGAACTTGTCAACGGTATCGTCGGTTATGGATGTCATATCTTCTATCAGGCTGTTGCCGTTAGATTTGTCATTGGAAGAAACTGTCAGCTTAAATATGGTGCCCGTCTTCTGAATTCCGTTCTGGGAGACAACTCTACCGTTTCATGCTGTGAACTTCTGAACAATCTGATTTATCCTTTCCATGAGCAGCATCATAATTCTTCATTCCTTATCGCCTCTACGATCATGGGGCAGTCCAATATCGCCAGTGCGGCAACTATTGGATCAAATCATAATTCAAGAAGTCCTGACTGTGAGATGATTGCAGGTCGTGGTTTCTGGCCTGGTTTGTGTTCCGACTTCAAATTTGATTCCAGGTTTGCCTCTTTTGTCCTTGCATCAAAAGGCACTTATCGCCATGAACTGAACATTACCTATCCGTTTTCATTGATTGCTCCAGATTATGAAAACAACAGCGTCCATATAATTCCGGCTTACTGGTTCCTGTACAATATGTTTGCCATCGTCAGGAACAAATACAAGTTTGCCTCCCGTGACAAGCGCTTTAAAGTAGTTCAGCATATTGAGACAAATCCTCTTGCTCCGGATACGGTCCAGGAAATTGTTTTTTCAATCAATAGGCTCATTGAACTTACATCAAGATATCTCAACATGAATGAATGTGATGCTGAAAAATACACCAAGGAAATCTGTGATATGGATTTCTACAGGGAATGCAGGAGAAAAATAAAGGAATGTATGCCTGAGGATGTTCTTGTGATTGCAAAGGATTTTCTGCATAAGAACTACGAATCCAAGTTCCTTCTTGTTGATGACCGATGTCAGAATAAATACGGTGCGATTGTCTACAAACCTTCACAGGCTTACAGAGAATACAGACGTGTGCTTAAATACTTTGCCGCAGAGTCTCTTATGGCTTATGTTGTCAGAAAAAACAAGGAATCTCTTTCAGTTGAGGATATTACGGAAATCAAGAAGATTCCTCTGTACAATGAATGGTCAAATGTCGGTGGTCAGGTCATACCGAACGCAAAAATACAGGAGCTGATTTTCAAGATTAAAAATGGAGAAATCAACAGCTGGGATATGGTCCATAAATTCTATGATGGATGTGAATCAGATTACTATAAATACAAAGCCCGTTATTCCCTCTACATTATTGAATGGCTTTATTCCAAATCCATCGAGTATTTTACTGAGACGGACTACGAGAAATTCCTTGCGGATGTTGCCTTTGTTTCCATGAACATGCTTGAATCATCCATTCAGGTAAGGGAAAGGGATTACACTGAATACTTCAGGTCGGTTACTTTCAGGAACAGTGCGGAAAAGGAAGCTGTACTCGGTTCCCTTGATAAGGATGGATTTCTTAAGAAGCTGCGGAATGCGACTGATGATTTCTCAGCCAACCTTGAAAAACTATTCAAGAATCTCAGGGCATGAGTTCAGGATGTTTTCTAATGTTGACTTTTCTTTGATTTAGGGTTAGATTGGTATCCATGAAATTCACAGCACTACTTCTACTATTGTCATTGTCTCGTGTAAAGGCCGCAAGGTAGCAAGTCGCTGTATATTATCTACGTAAATTACAGACCTGTTGCTGAAAGGCAGCGGGTCTTTTTATTTTTCAAGGAGTATAAAAATGAGCGTAATGAATCCAGGCACAAAGTATGGACGTGTAGGTGACATTGAGATGAAGAGCCGCCGATGGCCTTCAAACAAGATTGCAAAGGCACCGATCTGGTGTTCCGTTGACCTTAGGGATGGAAACCAGGCTCTTGTAAATCCAATGGGTGTTGATACAAAACTTGCATTTTTTGACCTCCTTGTAAAAGTCGGCTTTAAGGAAATTGAAGTGGGATTTCCTGCTGCAAGTGACACTGAGTATGAATTCATGCGCCGTCTTATTGAAGAAAAACGCATTCCGGATGATGTTACTGTGCAGGTTCTCTGCCAGGCACGCGAAGCATTGGTAAAGAAAACTCTTGAAGCAATCAAGGGTGCTCCACATGCCATCTTCCATCTCTACAATTCAACAAGCCCTGCTCAGAGAAAGTATACATTCAACAAGTCAAAGGAAGAAATCAAGCAGATTGCCATTGAAGGCATCAAATGCATCAAGTCTTGCCTTACAGAAGAAGAGCGCAGGAAAATCCGCATTGAATATTCTCCGGAAAGCTTTTCTCACACAGAAATCGACTATGCAGTTGAAGTCTGTGATGCAGTGATGAAGGAATGGGGAGCAACCAAGGACAACAAGATCATCTTCAATCTTCCTACAACAGTTGAATGCTATACTCCAAACGTATACGCAGATGCCATCGAATATTTTGCAGACCATATTTCTGACCGTGAAGCGGTCATCATTTCTACCCACTGCCATAATGACCGTGGAACGGGTGTTGCCTCTGCTGAACTTGCCTTGCTTGCCGGTGCCGACAGGACTGAAGGATGTCTCTTTGGAAACGGTGAACGTACAGGAAACCTTGATATCGTCAACGTTGCCCTGAATATGTATGCCCAGGGAGTGGATCCGGAGCTTGATTTCCGTGACATTCAGGGAATCGGTGAAAAATATACTGAGTATACCGGAATGGAAATTTTCCCTCGTACTCCATATGTCGGTGAACTTGTGTTCACTGCATTCTCAGGAAGCCATCAGGATGCAATCCGCAAGGGAATGGCAGCTCGTACAAAGATGGATAAGAATGCGCTTTGGGACGTCCCGTATCTCTATATCGATCCACATGACATTGGCCGCCAGTATGAAGGAATCATCCGCATCAACAGCCAGTCTGGAAAGGGTGGAGCTGCCTATATCCTTGAAAATGATTACGGCCTTACTTTGCCTAAAGCAATGCATCCGGCCCTTGGAAAAGTCGTTCAGGCAGAAGCAGACAAAGCACAGCGTGAACTTCAGACCAAAGAGATTTATGACATCTTTGAAAGACAGTGGTTTGGAAAAAAAGACAACATGCAGATTCTTGATCTGTCTGAAACCCATGTTGAATCAAAGAACAACGATGGTAATCAGGAAACGACACTTTGCCGTGGTGTAGTCATCTGGAAGGGTGAGCAGTACATCATCGGAGAAAAAGGAAATGGACCTCTTGATGCTTTTGCGGCAGCCCTTGGTTCTACACCTGCACCAAAGTTCAGCGTTACTGCGTTCCATGAACACAGCATCGGTACTGGAAACAATACGAGTGCTGTTGCTTATGTTCAGCTTACCTGTGAAGATGGAAATGAATACTGGGGAGTAGGCAAATCCACAAGCGTAGGCAGAGCCGGTGTTGATGCGATCGTATCAGCACTTAACCAGATCTGATGATAAAGAAGGGGGGACTGTTAAAGTCCTCCTTTTTTTTATATAATAGGTGAGATCATGTTGTTTTACTTGGCATATAAAAATATAGTATCTCGCAAAAGTTCTTTTGTAATCATTCTCTTCATTGCTTTTGCAATTACGCTGATGGTTCTTGTGAATTCACTTTTTGACAGCACGGAACACGGAATTGAAAGCGTATATTCAAAAAGTTTCACCGGTGACATAGTGATTCGGCCCGTTGCGAAAGTTCCTCTCAGTCTTTTTGGTGATGAGACTCCTGTTACCGGTAAACTTACTGAAATCCCACGCATCATTCCATACGCCGACATTGTTGAATTCCTCAAGGATGAGGATAATGTTTCGGACATCGTGCCTCAGATTTCCGGCCGTGCTGTTGTTGAAAGTGAAAACAGCGACAAGGAACTTGAGACCCTTTTTGGTGTTGATGCCGAAGATTACATGAAAATCATGTCGTCAATACAGATTACGGACGGAAAACCATATGCCAAAGGTGAAAGGGGAGTCGCCCTTTCCAAGGCTGTTGCGGAAAAATATAAGGCCGGAATTGGTGATGAACTACAATTTCTTGTCGAAGACAGTATGTCATTCAGAATCCGCGCTGCAAAAGTCTCCTGCATATATGACTATTCGATCCAGAATGAAACTCTTGACAGCATCATTCTCGTTGACCCGATTACCCTTCGTTCTCTTATGGATATTACAGATACTTCAGAGAATGTGGATATAGAGGAAAACAATATCGATCTTCTTGAGGATGATTTCGATTCTGATTCCATCTTTGATGATGCTGAGGATTTTAGCGCAGAAGATGAAGTTCCGGCTGTCGAAAAAACAGTCACGAAAAATCCTGTATCAGCAACAGTTTCTGAAGGTGAAAGTACTGCGTGGAATTTCATTATCCTTAAGTTGAATGACAGAAAGCAGATCAAGAAAACCCTGCATCACCTGAACTACGACTTCAAGAAATTCGGTTGGCCTGTTCAGGCAGTTTCCTGGAGAAGTGCGGCCGGTAGTACTGCTACCTATCTTTTCTGGATAAGGTTTATTTTCAATGTTGGTGTCATCGTTGTTCTTTGCGCGGGTTTCATAGTGATAAACAATACTCTGGTTGTAAATGTCCTCAACAGGACGCAGGAAATCGGAACCATGCGGGCTGAAGGTGCCTCAAGAAATTTTGTTTCTGCTGAATGCATGGTTGAGACTTTCATCCTGACGATTACAGCCGGAATTGTCGGGTGCATTCTGGGTTCCGTTGCAAGTACTTTGATATCATCGATGAATCTTCATCTTGGAAATTCTTTCCTTGTTCAACTTTTTGGCAGCGATACCCTTAAATTCTCTGTTTCCATACTGAACATACTTGAGTCGATTGCTTTATCAGTGGTACTTGGCCTTGTAGGATGGATTTATCCTGTTCACATGGCGTTGAAAGTCAGTCCTGTAAGGGCAATGCAAGGAGGCAGCTGATGTATTACTTCAAAATTTCTTCACGTTTTCTTCTCTCCAAATGGCGCCAGTATGTTTCTCTTTTTCTTGTCTGCATGGTTGGTGTCGGGGTCTCTTTATTCCTGATGTTCGTCGTTGGCGGAATGCTTTCTGCCATGTCTACAAAGGCCAAGATGTATTTTGGAGGTGATTTTCAGATTCAGGGTGGAATTGATTGCCTTGAATTTTTTAATGCTTCGGAATACGTAAAGAAAGTTGAATCGGTGCTTCCGGAAAATGCAGTCGTGTCCAAACGGCTTTTCTGCCAGGCAAAGGATTCCCTCCTTTTATATGAAGGTATGGAAGCAAGATTCCGTAAGATGATCGGAATTGAATTTGACAAGGAAAGGCAGCTGTTTTCAAAATTCAATTATCTTGAAGGTTCTGCTGACGACATGAGTGAATACAACAGTATTCTTCTTTCCGAGCCTATCGCAAAAATGCTTTCCGTACATGTCGGTGATTCCGTTACTTTTGTCTCAAACCGCGGCGGCCGTGGAATCAATACCACACCTCTTGTTGTAAAGGGCATATTCAGGGATTCCAGCATTTTTGGAATGTATACTGTCTATTCCAACATTGATTACGTAAATGAATATCTCGGGGAACCTGAGGACTATGCCGACAGAATTTGTGTCTACTTTCCTGACGGGTCTTATTCTGACAGAAAACTTCCTGGATATCATGAAGCTTTGAGCAAAGTTCTGAATATGTTCCCTCTTGTTGATGACAAGGAAAAATTCTACGACATTCTGTATGATGGCGGTTTTCCAACTGAAACCTACCTCCTAGCCAACATTGAGTCATCCATGAATGAACTCAAGATAATCATTGATGCCATGAAATGGGTTTCTATTCTTGTTATGTCTGCTCTTATCGTCATAATCATTGTCGGTGTCAGCAGCACTTACAGGGTTCTTGTCATGAAGAGAATAAATGAAATCGGAATTTACAAGGCTATCGGAATGAACAGGATGAACATATACAGGATCCTTATTGCAGAAACATGCTGCCTCATGTCTGCAGGATGCCTTTCTGGATTTATTTTTGCCCTGCTGATGAATTTCTGCCTTGGTTTTTTCAACCTGTCATTTATTCCGGCTTTTGATGTATTTTTAACAAATGGTTATATTGTACCTGAATTTTCTTTTTCATCGGCCTTTGCTGTTATTGCCATGATTTTTGTAACCACTTTGGCCGGTGTTGTTTTTTCTATTAGGAAAGCAGTAGAAATAACTCCCGTACAGGCGTTGGCTACTACTGAATGAGTTTCGTCACTACTTTGTTATGACGATTGAACCTTAAAATTATGGAGTGTATATACATGAAAAGAATCATATCTACAGTTGCAGTTGCTTTGTGTGCCTGTCTTTCACTTTTTGCCATGACATCTGAGGAAAAGCTTCTTAAACTTGCGGAAGACAACACTGCCTTTTATGGAATGGATTTCAAGGCTAACTATTCCATCGTTCAGGATAAACCTGGCCAGGGTAGAAACAATACGGAGGCAACAATGTACCGCCGTGATGATGAAAGCAAGTGGACTATCCTTGTGACCGGTCCTGCAAAGGAAAAAGGAAAGGGGTATCTCCAGTATGATAACACAATCTGGTTTTTTGATCCTGCGGACAAGAGATTTACCTTTACAAGCGCAAAAGACAAATTCCAAGGATCCAATGCAAATAATTCAGATTTTACTCCACAGCACTATTATACCGACTACGGAATCGAAAGCACGGAAAATGTGACTTTGGGAAAAATGTCATGTGTTCTGTTCACTTTGAAAGCCAAGAAAGATGAGGTTGATTATCCTATGCTGAAATTGTGGGTTACTGACGATGGCCTTGTAAGAAAAAAGCAGGATTTTAGTCTTTCAGGCCAGCTTCTTAGAACTACTGCAGTTCCGTCGTACCAGATGGTCACTGAAAAAAACAAGACGCTTTATGTTCCGTCGAAAATGCTCATTACGGACAACCTTCGCGGAAAGAAAATTGGCGATAAAATGCAGTATGAGAAAACTCAGATTACGATTACCAATGTTTCTTTCGCATCTCAGGCTGCCACGGTATATACAAAACAGTATCTTGAAATGATGAGCGCAAAATGAAAAAGACTCTGCTGTTGATATTATTCTCTCTGTGCTTCGTTGCTTTTTCCCAGGAATCAGAAGATTCTGATGATGATATTGATTCCATTTTTGAAACTGCGGAAGATATAACAGCGGAGGAAAATGATAAGATAAACGGAACTCCTGCTCAAGTTGAACAGAAGCTGCCTGTGCCAATTAAATTATACGGAAATCTTGATTCTGAAATCGGTCTTTGCTTTACCCAGCTTTATGGTAATTTTGGCAAGGACAAGTCATCAAGGTATGTTTCTGAATATTTCAATTTTAAAAATGATTTTTCCATGGTGTCCCGTGTTGACAATAATTTTGCCATCCATGGAACTGTCAGAACTGAGTTTTTCCCTATTGAATGGGCAAAAGTCCGTGAGATCTATTTTGACTATATGGCAGGCCAGTATCTGCTTGTTTCTGCAGGAAAGAAAATTACAAACTGGGGTTATGTAAGAATTTTCAACAACGAAGATGATTATGAAGACGTTGATCAGCGTCTTACTACCAATATTGTCGCAGACAGCATAAACTGCATTTCAGGTGTAATTACCATTCCGTTCTCATTTGTAACTTTGACTGCGATAGGTCTGTATAATCCAAGCAATCATACTGAATACACAAAGAACAACCCCCCAAAGATGACTGATATTTCCTTTGCCGGTTCAATTGAATTCACTTTCTGGCAGACAAGTTTGAATCTGTTTGGTAGAAGAACTGCACCGAGTGAGGTCAGCTTTGATGGAGCAACAGGCAAGGGTATTACCAATGTTTTGGGATGGGAAATAAAAAGATCTATTTTCAGCTATGATTGCTATGTTCAGAATACATGTCAGATTGGTGGAATAGACGACCGTGTCAAAGGAAATATTCTGACTGCCGGATTCTACAGAATCTGGGACAACGCCGCAGTGAATATCGAGGTCCAGGATGTCTACAGATTTGACGACAAGAATACGACTTTACGTTTTGCGGCTGATCTAGGATTCCGTCGTATCGGGCCAAAGAAGAATCTGAAACTTGGCATCCAATGGCGTCATGACAGTACTTTTGATCTAGATAAAATTGATTCAAAAAATGTTTACGACAAAAATGAGACCTGCTGGGTCAAGATAGGTCTGATAAAATCAGGAGTCTTTCCTCATGTTGACTGGAAGAACGGTATTGAAGTCTTATACGATCCGTATGAATATCCTTATGTCTATAAGGCAAGGCTTGGTTCCATCATGAAACTTAAGATTGACTATTAACAGATCGTGTCTTTGTCATTCTGAAAGAATTTTTCCATCTGAAATTTTTATTACGTGATCTGACATTTCGACGATTTTTGAATCGTGAGTCGAAAAAACAAAGGTTGTTTCAAGTTCTTTGTTCAATTTTTTCATAAGCTCAAGAATCTGGGTTCCGTTTTTTGAGTCAAGGTTTGCTGTAGGTTCGTCAGCCAGGATTATGGGAGCCTTTGTAACCAGAGCACGTGCGATTGCTACACGCTGGCGCTGTCCTCCTGAAAGTTCCGAAGGCTTGTGGTTTTTCCATGACGAAAGTCCAACAGTATCAATAAGGTAATCTATCCACTGTGAAAGTTCTTTTCTGCTCATCGTTTCTGATGCGATTGTCGGGCCAAGTGTCAATGGAAGTTCAATGTTTTCACGGACGTTCAGCACAGGAATCAGGTTGAATGTCTGAAAGATAAAACCAAGATTCTGGCGGCGTAGTACGGTAAGTGCATTGTCAAGTTTTACATTGAGTTTTGTGTTTATTGACAGTTTTGTATCCTTGTAGATGTCAAGCCCATTGAGCAGAAGAGTTCCGTCTGTAGGAAGATCAATGAGGCCAATCATATTGAGGAGGGTAGATTTCCCTGATCCGGAAGGTCCTGAGATGGCAGCAAATTCTCCTTTTTCTATCTTGAAGGAAGCATTGTCAACGGCTTTTACAACAACTTTGTCCATCTGATAATTCTTGTAGATGTTTTTCAATTCAATCAGGCTCATTCCATCATTTTAGTTAAACATTGAAAAAAAAGCAATAAAACAGTAAAATGGCCCAACCATCTGTCGCTACGGCGATGGAATGGTTTAGTTTATATATTTTGTTGTATTTTTTATTTTTAGGGGATTTATATGTCTGAAGTAAGAGTTAGATACGTTAGCTTGCTCCGACATCCATGTCTCCGCAAGCTAATCAGTTTCTGCTTCGCATAAACTGACTGGCTTTATTGCTAAACTGTTAGACGCGACCTCCTGTCGCTACGGCGATGGAATGGTTTAGTTTATATATTTTGTTGTATTTTTTATTTTTAGGGGATTTATATGTCAGAAGTTAGAGTTAGATATGCTCCGTCGCCGACAGGAATGCAGCACATTGGTGGTGTTCGTACTGCGCTTTTTAACTATTTGTATGCACGTTCTCAGGGGGGAAAATTCATTCTTCGCCTTGAAGATACAGACCGCACACGTTTTGATGAGAAATATGTTCAGAATCTCTATGATACAATGGACTGGCTTGGAATCGATTGGGATGAAGGCGGTTCAAAGGGCGGTGAAT
>JAEDDW010000077.1 GCA_016293645.1 Treponema sp.
TGCCAATACGTTCTGTGACTGGCTGTTAGCCTGTGCAAGCATAGCTGTTCCAGACTGTGTAAGAATTGAGTTCTTTGTGTATTCTACCATTGCTGAAGCCATGTCTGTGTCGCGAATACCTGATTCTGCACCCTGCATGTTTTCTGCTGCAATAGCGATACCGTTAGAAGCCATTTCGAAACGGTTCTGGTAAGCACCAAGATCTGCTCTCTGGCGTGATACGTTCTTAAGAGCTGCATCGATTGTTCCGATTGTCATGTTGGCAAGGTCAGGTGTAGAGATAGAAATCTGTTCATCTGTTCCCTGTGCTCCCTTAAGTCCGAGAGATGTAGCTGTCATTGTACCAATGAATGCTGTAACTCTCTGATCCATATTTGCACCAACCTGGAATGTCATGATGTTGTTTGTTACAGAGTTTTCTGCGAAACGTCCTGTAAGCATGTTCATTCCATTGAACTGAGCCTGGCTTGCAATGCGGTCAACTTCAGAAACGAGCTGAGATACTTCAACCTGGATCTGCATGCGGTCTTCATCGCTGTAGATTCCGTTTGCAGACTGAACTGAAAGTTCACGGATTCTCTGGAGAATGTCTGTTGTCTCCTGGAGATATCCTTCTGTAGCCTGGATAAAAGAAATTCCGTTCTGGATGTTTCTGTTAGCCTGGTTGAGACCACGGATCTGGCTGCGCATCTTTTCAGATACTGCGAGTCCTGAAGCATCGTCACCTGCGCGGTTGATCTTTTCGCCTGAGCTGAGCTTTTCAATGTTACCCATCAACTGTGAGTTTGTAACTCCGAGTGTGCGGTTTGCAAACATTGAGCTCATGTTGTGATTAATTACCATAGTATAGTCCTCCATGATTGTGTACATAATGCATCGTGCATTTATGCCTGTTTGTAAGGGCAACCACCGGTTGTTGCGCCCCCGGCAGAGGTTTTAGTCCCGATTACAGCAGGAACCGTTACTTATGTTAAGCCTTGTATCATAACTTAAATAACCGTCTATGCTGTTACAAGCAACATGGAAAACTAAGTTTTCAAAGAACTGTTCTGCAGGTTTTAGGTCTGCAAAGCCAAAAAGCCATGTCTAAAAACCATGGCAAGCGGAATTGAGCGGAAGATAGTTGAATATAACTAAAATGGAGTAGAGCAGTTCTACCGGTCAATCAGCAAAGGAACCAGGAAAATTCCCGGCTCCTTCACTATTCAGTATAACACACTACTGGAGCAAAGACAAGACGCTCTGTGACTGTGCGTTAGCCTGAGCAAGCATAGCTGTTCCGGCCTGTGACAATACCTGATTCTTTGTGAATTCAACCATCTGAGAAGCCATGTCTGTATCACGGATTCTTGATTCAGATGCCTGGAGATTTTCTGCGGCAATATCAAGACCCTTTACAGTGAATTCAAGACGGTTCTGGTATGCACCAAGGTCAGCGCGCTGCTTGTTGATAGCCTTGAGGGCTTCATCAAGAGTTCCGATTGACTGGTTGGCAAGATCAGGTTCCGCAATAGACATGATTGTCTCTGTTCCAACTTCACGAAGTCCAAGAGCAGCTGCTGTCATTGTTCCGATGTAAACCTGTGTTCTCTGGTCCATGTTAGCACCGATGTGGAGCCACATAGAAGCAGTAACTGTGTTTTCACCAGTTGGCAATGCGAAGCGTCCTGTAAGCATGTTCATTCCGTTGAACTGAGCGCAAGATGCAATGCGGTCAACTTCTGCAATGAGGGAAGAAACTTCAACCTGAATCTGCATGCGGTCTTCGTCAGAGTAGATACCGTTAGAAGACTGTACTGCAAGTTCGCGGATGCGCTGTACGATGTCAGTTGTTTCCTGAAGGTAACCTTCTGTTGTCTGGATGAAGCTGATTCCGTTTGAAGCGTTTCTTGAAGCCTGGTTCAAACCGCGGATCTGTGAGCGCATCTTTTCAGAAACTGCGAGTCCTGAAGCGTCGTCACCTGCGCGGTTGATTTTTTCTCCTGAAGAGAGCTTTTCCATATCTTTTGTGTTGGCAAGCTGAGTTACTCCCAACTGGCGATTGGAAAACATTGCGGACATGTTGTGGTTGATTACCATAGTTTGTTCCTCCGTGGATATAAATGGTCAAATCCTTTTGACCAGTGTGTAAAAGATTACATCTGTATTACAAGGCTACATCTGCAATCTTTTACGTTGAATCACCTGACTGCTGTCTTCTACGAAGTTGAACAATCATAGCTTTTCATTATGTATATCGGCGGAACTTTAGAAAAACTTTAATGTTTTTTCAAAAAAAATAAAAAAAAATTTTTTCTACTCGGTCTTATAGCTGTCTACGATCTGTTTTACGGAATCGGCAAGCTTTACCTTGTCCTCGGATTTTACAACCGCCTCCTTGGCATAACTCTTCATCTGGTCAAGATTTTCGTTTGCCTTGCTTGATCTGTCGACGATTTCGTCTGCCTCTTTTACGGAAACGTTGGTAAGTTTCTTGAAGAAGTGGGAAATGTATAGGAGAGAAATTCTCTTCGTCTGAAGGCCTGGTACTTCCGTCAACTACGTAGGTGAAGTAATTTCCCCCGGACGGAACCATGGTGTAAAGGAATTTGCAGGTTGAGTCGTTCTTTATCGAATAAAGTTCCATGAAAAGCTCATTGTAGTATTGCAATTTTAAATATGACTGCTACTTTGTGCTCAGAAGATCTTCCGCAAGTTTTTTCAGAAGTCGGCTTGCTTTACCTCTATGGGAAATGGCATTTTTTTCGTCGGCAGTAAGTTCAGCTGCGGTTTTTCCAAATTCCGGAAGATAGAAAAGAGGGTCATATCCAAAACCACCGGTTCCACGGGCATTTGAAATATCATCTATGATTTCACCTTCCATGGTCTCCTGGCATACAAAAAGCCTGTCAGGTCCCATGTAAAGTACCATTGCGCATGTATAGTGTGCTTTCCTTCCGCCTGCATAGCCGGCTTTTATGGCATCGCTGGTCTGCTGTACGATGAAATTATTCTGTTCATCCTGGGAAATTTTTGTGCCGTCAGGTTTTCCTTTCATGAAATCAGGGCCTGCATAACGGGATGAATAAATTCCGGGAGCTCCATCAAGGGCATCAACACAGATTCCTGAGTCATCAGCCAGAACAGGGCAGTGCACCATATCCCAAAGGGCTTTTGCCTTGATCAGGCTGTTTTCATAGAAAGTTGTTCCAGTCTCTTCAGGATCAAAGGTTATTCCTTCATCCTTTGGAATAACCACCGTATGTTCAGGGAAAAGTTCCTGAACCTCGCGTTTTTTATTCAGATTTCCAGTTGCAAGATAGATTTTCATGATTTTACATTATCACTATAACATAAAAGTGGCAATAAATATGGCCGGATAAACTCATGTTATTCCCATACTGGAAAGAAAATCCCTGATTTCGTCTGCTCTTTGTTCCGCTTCCTCCAGCAAAGCTGTTACCTTACGTGGTGAAATGCCAAGAAGTTCTGCCACGGTCAGATTTGTAGGCACGAGATTCGGTTTAAGTTTATCAAGATCCTCTATGCTTTTTCGCCATCTTGTATCATGAATATTGAAAACCTCATCAACTGAGAGTCCGGAATCTGCCTTTTTCAGGTTTTTTCCGCTCAGTATTTTCTTTTTTCTGTAGTAGTAGGAATAATTCCGTTTTCTTTCAAGCTTTTTGATCCTGTCTACCTTGAGGCGTATGGATAGTTCCGCCTTTTCGACAGTTTCCTCGAATGCGGACCTGTCGATTCCGTTGACCTTCGCGACAAAGTCGATGAAGTCCGGTGTTATGTCGTGACATGTTTTTAGTGCAAGAGTTGAAAGGATTTCGCCGACGCGTTCCCTTGTAAGGGGGCGTTTTCTTCCGTGTGACGGTGATTTTATCTGAAGGTTTTGCGAGACTGTTTTCTTCAATTTGTAGAGTGATATTTTGTTGTCCGGAAGCGGTTCCTCGACGTAAAAATCTGATTCGTCAGGTGAAAAATCGGCGGAGATGAAACTTTCCTCGATGCAAAGGTACTGGCAGCAGATGGAATTTTCCATTTTCAGGTGGCTCATTTTTTTCCACCAGTATGCAGTCATGTTGATCACGCTGTGAAGGTATGTCATGAAATCACTGAGACCTGGATCATATTTCACAAGGATCGATTCAAATCGTTCCCTCATGAAAACGAGAAAATCTGAAAAGGTGTCTTCATCAAAACCTGCCAGCCCGAATTCATATTTGTGGGTGAAAAGAATTTCCATCAGTGCATTGGATGCCTGCTGGATTGAAATTCTTCCGCTTTTGTAGTCAGAGACGATTTTTCTTGCTTTTTCCATAAGTTCAACCTCTTTTTGTGGCTGGATTTTTCATGACGCGATAAAAAATCCGCTATTGAACTTATGCAATTGCCGTGCCATCCTTAAAATGTGAATTTAATTATGAATATGCCCTTTTTTTACGACGGAACTCCCTTGACGCGAAAAAAAAACAGCAGAAACTGTAGGAAAACTACCGCGTCTGCTGTTTTTTCAGTAATCTGCTAAAGGACTTTTGAAAACTCCTTAACGATCTGTGGAATCAGGGTTTCCGTACGGCCTTCCGTGCTGGCTCCTGATGCGTTCTTATGTCCGCCACCGCCAAATTTCTGCGCAATCTCGCTTACGTCACATTTTTCGCGTGATCTCAATCCGATGGTGCATGAATGTTCAGTCTCCTGCCTTACAAAAACAACTGCTTCTATGCCTTCAACTTCGAGCATGAGTGAATAGAAGGCGTCGCTGTCACGGCCTTCCTGTCCGAACTTTCTTGTGTCTTCCATTGATTCATAGGTAACCACAAGCTTTCCATTGCAGTAACGTTCCGCATGGTCAAGCATTATGCTCAAAAGTTTTCTTGTGTTCCATGATTTTCCGCTGGTCATCTTCTGGTATGTTTTACGCGGATTGGCACCTGCTTCAACAAGTCTTGCTGTGCTTCGGAATACTTCTGCGCTGTCTTCAGTAAGGAAACGGAAAAATCCTGTGTCGGTACATACACCAAAGAAAATGGTGTTTGCCTGCTGTTCCGTAGGTTTACCTACCAGGGCCTCGAAAAGCTGCTGGACAAGGCATGATGCGGCAGGTGAAGTAGGGTCGATTATTGTGTTTTCTCCATTGGAATCAGCTGTTTTGTGATGGTCGATTATGAAAGTGTCGAATCCCTTGAGGTCTCCGTCAATTTCTCCCAGACGTAATATTTCCGAACAGTCTGTCATGATCAGTCCGCATCTGTTTCTTTCGTCCTGTGTCATGAAAGGAATGTCGTTTCTGAAAAAGTCTGCATATTCCCTGATCTCAATCCTTTTGAAAGGTCCTGCATTGAGCATTATGTAAGGTTTGCCAGTGTTTTCAACTATATAGGAGAGTCCAAGACAGGAAGAAATGCAGTCACCGTCAGGATCCTTGTGTCCTGCGATGATGAAACTGTCATGGAGTTCAAGAAATTTTTTGAAGCTTGAAAGCTGTTTTTCTGAAATGATTTGCATGATGATCCTTCCTGCACAGCAGTATACAGGCAAGTGGAATGCTACACAAGACAGTAAAAAAAAAGGATGTCCAATAGGACATCCTTTTCATATGGATTGCTGATGGTCAGCAGGATTAAAGTTCAATATTCAGTGAATCAGCATCTGATCCATCAACAGCCATTCCGTTTGGAGCAATTGCCCAGACAGGATTGAAGCGGTTTGTAGGAACAGTAACCCAGACTTTCTGGAATTCTCCATCCTTCTTGATGATTGTCATGTAAGGACCGATCTTTGCAGGAGCATTGCGGAACAAAAGTTTTCTTGCACCCTCCTTGTTTTCAGACCATTTCTTTGGAAGAACGGCTGTACCGATCTTTACACCCTGCTTTTCATAAAGGACAACATAGGAATCCTTTGTGTCGTAGATCTTATAGAAACGTACATTCTGGTATGTAATAGAGGAAACATTGTCTCCATGGTCCCATACGCGTGGTGTGCTTTCCTTTGCATCTTCTGCTGCCATAGGGAGAACCAGTGATGCCGCAAATGCAAGTGCCAATAATAACTTCTTCATAAATTCCTTCCTTGGTGTTCCTTAGTTGACAAGGGCAAGCATGATTGCCTTGATTGTGTGCTTGCGGTTTTCAGCCTCATCCCAAACTTTGCTTGCTTCGCTTTCGAAAACTTCCTCTGTTACTTCCTGTTCCTTTACGGCAGGGAGACAGTGCAAGAAAATGGTATCAGCCTTGCCCGTAGCGGCCATCAATTCCTTGTTTACCTGGTATGGCTGAAGCAGTTTGCAGCGTTCTTCCTTGAGCGCTTCTTCACCCATAGAAACCCATACATCAGTATAAAGCGCATCTGCGTTTTTGACAACTGAAATTTCATCTGAGATGGTGATCCTGGCTCCGGATTTTTCAGCGAACGGAGTACAGATTCTGATGATTTCTTCATCCGGTGAAAGCTCTTTCGGGGCAAAAACCGAGAAGTTGATTCCGAATTTTGCGCAGATGAGCATGAGGGAGCGGGCCATGTTGTTGCGTCCGTCTCCGCAGAAGCAAAGTGTCAGTCCCCTGAGGTGACCGAAATGCTCCTTGAGGGTCATGATGTCCGCAAGAACCTGTGTAGGGTGGAATTCATCGGTAAGGCCGTTGATTACAGGAATTCCGGAATATTTTGCAAGTTCTTCGACATGCTGCTGCTTGAAGCCGCGGAATTCAATGGCGCTGAACATCCTTCCGAGAACGCGTGCAGTATCCTTGACGCTTTCTTTTTCTCCAAGCTGGATGTCTGCTGTGGACATGAATACCGGATGTCCTCCTTCTTCACCAAATGCGGTTTCAAAAGAAGAACGTGTACGTGTAGATCTCTTTTCAAAAATAAGGGCAATGGTCTTGCCAAGGAATCTCTGGTGTACTTCTCCCTTGTGAGACTGTTTCTTCACGAGGAATGCATAGTCAAGAATCTGATTGATTTCTTCTGGTGTCCAGTCGATCCAGTTGAGAAGGCTTCTGCCTTTGAATGGACTCTTGAATTTTTCTGCTTTCATAATTTTAACCTCTGGAAATTAAGTATACATATTTATGCAGAATATGCAAGTAAAAATGCATATTTATGCATTGAAGCGAATCTTTAATGCTTGATGTACGAACTGATAAAAACAAAAAAGACTTTTCAGAAACCTGAAAAGTCTTGATCTTCTTAGGGGCAATAGGGATCGAACCTATGACACACGGAATATGAGTCCGTTGCTCTACCGACTGGGCTATGCCCCCGTGAATGTTCAGTACTATATCAAAGTGCTTTTGATTTGTCAATAGTAAATCTAGATTTTACATGAAATAAAACCACTAAACTTTTTTCTGTGCTTTCCGAAAAACAAATAGAGGATACCTGTGGGGTTTGCCCGGGAAATCCTGGACAATTATTTTTGTCAAAGTCAGAAATTTAAGGGGATTTTAGATGAGTATCAGAAGGATTCTGATGATCTGTGTTTTTTCTTGCTGTGCGGTTGCAGCCAACGCTGTTTCTGTTGCATTCCAGATTGCACAGCACGAGGATTCAAGATCAGACGTTAGACCTTCATGCTATCAGATAGAAAGCGGCCTTTTTGATTTTTTCTTTGACAAAGGAATGATTGTTTCAAACTCGCCTGTGTTTGTTTCCAATGACAGCGGTGAACAGGATGTCGTGTTCAACGAGTCGATGATGGCGGCTGAACAGGGTGGAGTAAGATATTTCATTGAAATCCTTTGTGAATTCGATGTTGCGGAATCGACAAATCCGGATGCCGCCTTGCTTGAAAACATCAAGGCAGTGTCATGGAAAGTTGTTGATCTGAAAACAGATAAAGTATTGGGTTCCGGTAAAAAGGTTCCTCCATCTGCAAAGCTTTACAAGAAGGCTGAAAAAGGTGTAAGGGATTTTTCTCACGGAATCGCAACTGATATTTACAAATTCATTCGGTAGGTAGGGGCGCATGAAAAAGCTATTTTCTGGATTATTGGTATTTTTGCTTGCTGTGACAATGTTTGCAGATTCAAAGGACGTTGTGGAAGGCGTAATTGAAGTTGCGGATGAAGGAAAATTTCCTGCAGGTCATTTTGGACAGGCCGCCGGCTATCTTCCCGGTGACAGCATTTTTGTTTCAAATCCTGCCACTGGCGTAACGCTCCAGTTCCTCAATCTTGGAACTCTTGATTCCGCCGAAGGTGTCGCAGTGCTTCTTTCAAAGGAGTCGGCAAAGACTTTGGGACTTGATAAGGATAAAAATGTCCGCTGCAAGCTCAACATGCGTTACGGAAGCTTTGATGAATCGGTTGTCGGTCAGGCTGTCATTGATGAAAGTGATGCTGCAAGAATGAATGATAAAAAGGAAAATGCTGAACTTGCAAAGGCAGATGTAGAAGTTCCGGCTGAAGAAAAAGCTGCTGAACCGGTTGCAGTTGAGGAAATTCCTGCAGAGACTGTGGAAGCTGTTGCTGCAGAGACTGTGGAAGCTGTTGCTGAAGAAACTGTTCCTGCCGCTGGTGTACCTTTGATTGAGGAAGAAGAAATCGCAGAGGAAACTGTGGAAGATATTCCTGCGGAAACTGAAGAAGCTGTTGCCGTTGCGGTTGAATCTGAAGAAGAAATCGTCGAGGACTATGAGATGGATGACGAGGATTTCGCCGGAACAAAGAAAGCTGTTGAAGCTCCGTCTCCAGCTGAAATTGCTGAAGTTGAAGAAGAGAAGGAAAACACTGCTGAAGAAATTGTA
>JAEDDW010000078.1 GCA_016293645.1 Treponema sp.
CGATCCCGTAGCTCATTTATGGATAGAGCGGCTGCCTCCTAAGCAGCAGGTGGCGAGTTCGAACCCCGCCGGGGTCAGATTCAGGACATTTCAGTAAGACTGTCATCAAGTTTTACCGGAATGTCTTTTTTTTCTTTAAATGTGTCATTTTTTTTCAGCGGCCCACAATAATTTAATATGAGCATTTTGAAAAAGAATGAGGCTGTACATAGTTCCGTCTATAAAAAAATCCATGCTGCGCTGCTGGTTTTCTTCCTTCCTTTTATGGTCTGGTCTTCCGTTGATTCCAGATCCATTGTCTTGAAAACTGGAACAAGGAAAGAAAAAACTTTCCAGAAAATCATCGATGGCAAAAAAGAAAATATAAAGACCGTGTGCCTTACAGGAATCAGGGAATATGTTTTCAGCGTTGATATCCAACGGATGCATTATTGCATTGCCAGAGTCAACGTAAACGACAGGTCCTCTAAAAAGCCATTGCAAACTGAGATCAAAGGAGCCGCCTTTA
This sequence comes from Treponema sp., assembly GCA_016293645.1. GTDB lineage: Bacteria > Spirochaetota > Spirochaetia > Treponematales > Treponemataceae > Treponema_D. Next base: position 509 of record JAEDDW010000078.1, read on the forward strand.
TTTCAAAGGATGGAAAATCTTTTGTTTTCAAAGATCACCGGTGGAAATACTATGATGGAAAAATAAGTCTGAATGTTCCAAAAGATGAAGATGTTTTTCCCGTCAGCGATTACAAGACTTCGTTTAGTGATAGAAGAATTTTTGATAAGGGTTTCATTCAGAAAGGAAAGCTTCCTGTAGAACCTTGCGGCAACCAATCTATATATATCCCTCTTGCAAGTGATCTTGAGTGTGATGTTGCTGATGGAATATTTCTTCTGTGGATGGAAGCAGGAAATGAAAACCTTGTTGCGACGCTTTATCTTTGCAGCCCTTTTTATTCGATGGAGTGGAAGTTCCGTGAAAAAATGGATCTTGAAACACTGGATTCCACTGCGATCGGGGAATACTATGATATTGTTTTCAATACATTTGCATCGTGCTCGAGAAAATCAGATGGAAAACTTTTTTATAAAATGGATTTTGATTTTTGCGATGTCAATCTTTATGAACGGTACTGGCTTGCAAAATATTTTGAGAATTCCATGCATGTGTTTTCTTCTGCCAACAGCCATCTGTCGCAGCCGCTACAAAACAGGAAATTGCTGCCGTTGAAAGACCGTCATGGACTTACGGATTCCATTGAAACAGTGATGTCCTATGACAAGGATTTTTTTCTGAAAGTTTTGAAGGAAAATGGATTTTTCAGTGATGTGTTTGGAAAACAGAGAAATACAATTGGCGCGCAGGATGTTCTTGAATGTTCTGCCGTGATTCCTGATATTGGAATGGTCTCGAAAGGAGATTTTCTTTTCTGGTATGATGATGATTTTTCAATGTTTGAGACCGCTTTCGTGATAAAGGTCGGTGGATTTGATAAGAAAAAGATTGATCTTGCTTTCTGGGATGATGATTCAAATAAAATTGTTGAAAACAGCTGGTTTGAATTTGAAAAAAAACGAGGCGGAAAATTTTTCATGCCGTGCAGGTTGACTGTGGATGACAGGAAAGCTGGTGGTTTTGTCGTGCCGGAATGGGATTGTCTTGATCCTTCAGTTGAAAGAGGCGTTTTCTGCTTTGATTCCTGCTATGAGGAGACTCAGACTCTTCGAGATGAAAATAGATGGAATTTCATACCTAATACTGGAGAATGGCTTGTTGTTGCCAGACCTTCCATTAAGCTTGCCAACAGAGCCGGAATTCCTGTCTCTGGCAATGAAAAAACTTCCGTTGAGCTTGGAATCATTGACCGCAATCATGATGACTTGAAGCGAGGATATAAAAATATCTGCAACAATTCACAAGGCAGTGCTTTTTCCGTCGTTCTTGCTTTGAGTGATGGGCGTGAAATTGAGTATGGTTCATTTCACAATGACGGACACAGTCAGTATTCACCTGATATATCATTGAAAGACAGGCTGTTCATTACGAAGTCGGGGCGGCTTGCAGTTTACGATGGGGATCTGCGGTTTGAAGTGGATGCGTTGAAGATCAGGCCGTCTTCCAGTGTTGCATGGATGAACGGTGATGATTTTATTCTGTCGGCTTCAGTAATCATGGGGAAAGATAGGATCGAAATAGAAAGCAGTGATGAGGATTTTTTTGTCTGCTATGACAAGAAAGCACTTTGGAGGGCTAATCTTTATATCAGTACGGATAAAGGAGACTGGAATGACATCCATCCATGGAATGCACCTCCAGAAGGAGATTCTTATCAGATCATGGAAAATTCCTGGTGGTCACGTGAATGGGGCTTCAATGACTGGAACATACTTTGCAATGGTGACACTGACTATTCTGCTCTTGGAGAATGTTCTGCCGGAAATGGAGGACAGGGGGTGGAATTCAGTGGTTATGTTCCATACAGGCGAGAATCGGAAAAAAGTCGTGCAATAGCTGATACCGTCAGCTATGACTACAATTATGGAAGGATCAATGCCTGGGATAGTCCTTTTGATTTTGAATACAAGCTTCAGATTCAGAAAAAAAGTCTTGCTTCTCATTTTACCAGTACGTGCCGTGAGTTTTTTCCTGAATATGAAAATAACGTTGACTATTTCAAGGATAGCAGGACCATGTCTGTCATGGCTGATGTAAGAAAGAAACTTTTTACGCCCGGTATCTTTCCTTTAAATGAAAGTGAAAATATCAATGGCAACAGCGAATATAATTTCAGGTTGTCCAGATGGAATTCAACAGCCTCGCCAAATTTCACCTGGAAGTTCCATTGGAAATCTTCAGATGGTAGTGGAGGTTTCATTCCATATGTTCCGGGGGAGGGATGTTTCCTGTATTTCAGGGATGAACTTGATTCTCAGGTCGGAAGCTACACTGGTGAAGAAAAAGATGTGCTTGAAAAAATGGAAATCGTGACTGAGGCAGGTGCCGGAACTGACTGCATCGGTTTTGCACAGCGTGCATTCAACTACAGGGAAAGCAGATATAAGTGGATTTCATCATCATCAATGCCTTATGACAGGGCTGAGGGAAATCCAGATCCAGACAGCATCTCAAGGACGGAACATCCGTTGTCATATCCGTGTTTTGAAAACGGAAATGTGAACTGTCTTGAAGTTGTAAGCTGGATGGATGTCTGCGATGAAAAACCAAGAAGTGTCTCATACTACGAGAACTTACCTGGAGATCACGATGACTTTGAAAGACCTGATGCAGGAAAATTTGAGGAGACCAGAAAAAAATTCCTGACCATTATACCTGGGGATGTGATAACTTATGGGAAAGATCTTCCTGGTGACAGGGAAAATGTCGAAAGATCCAGGGCACATATCGGTATCATAAATTCTGTTGATTATGCGGCTATTAGAAAAGCCCGATGTTATTACGATTTTTTCAAGGCAATAGAAGTAATTGAATCTGGATATTCAGGATTCATTTTCAATGTTGCCAGGAGAAAAGCCTGTGATGGCAATTCCGAAAATCACATGAAGTATGCCGGTGATGGAAAATGTTCCAACTGGTATCAGAAAGAGGATGGAGGGTATCTCAGGTTAAGGGCCTGGTCCATCCAGCGACTGGAGGTTGAATGATGAAAAAAAGGTTTATTGGACTTTTGCTTTCGGCAATCTGTGTTTCCGCGGTTTTTTGTGGTGACTTCAAGTTCTGCCAGAATTTTCCGGTGGATGACAATCTGTTCTGGTATCCTGGATTTGTCCAGGGCAGTTACTATGAGGATATTCCTTATTTCTATCTGAGTATCATTGATTTCCGTATCAACCAGGAATACCTTGAAATTACGGTAAATCCAAATATTGATGACATGAATGCCAGAAAGAAGGAACAAAAGTATCTCTGCTATAAAAAATCAGGAAGATCCTATGTTCCGTGTGAAAGAACCAAGGAATTTGAAGCATCTTTTGCAGGCGGAAAACCTGCTCATGTATACAAGTGGCATGATTCTTTCATCGAGAACATCAACGGCAAGGAAAGAATCATTACGGAAGAAGAATTTGAAGAACTCTCGATGCTTGAAGGGCCGGAATTTACGGTTGAAGGTGATAAGCTCATATCAAGCTATGGATCTTCATACAAAATAGATTTCATAAACAGTTCCAGACATGAAAATGATGACGGATATTCTCTAGGAAGGGATAAGGCGGGTCTTCTGTATTACATCAGTGTCAAACGCGGTGAGGATTCGGACTATAAGGACAATTATAAATTTGATGCAGTGTTGAAAATAGTAAATCCTTCCACAAAGAAAGGATGCTTCATCAACATTCCTAAAGGACAGATATATACCTTTGTAAAGCATTTTAAACCCTATGATGATTGCGTAAGTGTTGATGTTGATTTCTATTCAGTTGATTACGATACAGGTGATGTGTATATGTTGAATCTCTCGGGAGACAATAAACGATGGGAACTGAGTGTGGTGAATAATATCTGGAAAGAGATGATTGGAGGCAACTATTAATGAACAGGTCTGGGGAATGGAATTATTCCTCAGAGGCTTCTTCGTTTTCTTCCTTTTTTTCAGCAGCAGGGGCCGGTGCCGGGGCCGCTTTCTTTACCTTGATACGGGGAGGTCGTTTTCTGTATTTAACAACATAACTTCCTGTCATCATGAATACAATTGAAAAAACTGCTATAAACAGTACGCGCCAGTCGCAGAGAACTTTTATTGAAAGTGACAGGAGTTCCATAGTGCTCATAAGAGCATTATCGGTCTGAAATTCCAGTTTCTTAAGTCTTCTCTTTACAATTGTTCCTCTTGGCCTTAAACTATAACCATGGATTATAAGAAAGATAAAGGAAATAAGAGCAACTTTGATATACTTGCTTCTGATCTTACGAAAAAAGAAAGGAAGGATTTCCTAAATAAAATCAATCCTGCAGACATAGAGATAAAAATTCCCACGGCAGAGGAATCCAGGGCTAGAATGGAGGCTGAGGATGAAAAGGAACTTGCCGCCAATACAAAAAAAGGACTTGAAAAGAAATTCAAGGAGGAGCCTTTCCTCAAAAAATTTGTTGTCTGGGTAAAATCACTCTTTCTAAATGTCAGCGTTGAGGAACTTTATAACAATGCTGTCGTAAATGCCCTTGCAAAACAGATTGAACGCGTCTATCCGGGCTTGATAAACTACAGGCACAGGTATTTTGCCAGCAAAATGTACCAGCAGCTCTCAGACTTGAAAATTGCACAGGATTTTTTCAAGGACAAGATCATCAGCATGGAAGCTGACAGCGGAGTCTTTTACTATCTTCTTGCAGACACCCTGATGCCGGCCTACATGGAAGAGATAAAAAAGATCTGTGATCCATTCCAGTATTCTCTGGACAGGCCTCTGGGGCAGGATACACGAACCACACTCCTGAATAGGCTCGATGAAAAACTTGCGGCGATTCCTTTGGATGTGAAAAACAAGATTTCAGTCTATGCTCAGTCTTATGAATGGCTAAGAATGTTCTGCAAGATTCCGTTGGATTCCATGATGAGCAAGTTTTCCGTCTCGTCGGAAGGCAGATCCTGTCTGTTTGTCCAGATCCGGCATGATTTCAATGACATCGCCAGAATAATCTCAGCTCCAGTTTCCTTTGCTGACGAATTTTTCAAAAGCCTGTTTCTTTCTTCAGAAAACCAGGCGGACTGGTGGAATCCTTCAGGTCTTTCACTTGATCAGGATGAACTTTTAAAGCAGGTTGAATCTGCATCCGCAGAAATTTCCAATGTCAACATTTTCTCTAAAAATGTGCCGGTAAAGGTTTTGGGAAAAATTGTTCACGGAAATTCACTTTATGTTCCTGAACTTTTTTCACCAGGGGATAACTGGTTCCAGAAATTCAGGGAGACCTGGCGTACTATTTTTGACAGAAGGTGGCGCGTCTGGAACAAGGAGTTCAAGAAGGAAGAGTTGAAAAAGAAATTGAAGATATTCTTCAGTCTCAATGATTTCCAGAAATTCCCGTATCATCCATGGAGAAAATATTCTCTGGATTTTCCTTTTGAATATGATCTATCGCTTGGTTTTGTGAACTACTACATGAAACAGGAATATTCAAAGTATGCGACTTTTCTCAATGTTGTGACTCTTGAAGGTGATTTCCAGATAAAGGAAAATCGTCATGAGTTTACTGATCTTGTTGCTGATTTCAACGGAATTATGGATTCCATCGACATTCTTGTTCAGCAGGTTTCTGTGGGCGGTGAATTTGGAGCTGAATTCATGAGATACGAGTCTTCAATTAAGAACAAAAGCCACAGAGAAAAGCTTCAGACCGTAGTTGATGAAATCGAAGAGTCCGCAGCTAAAGTGGTTGATGTTTTCATAAGCGCCTGCCACAAATCCGAAATTCTCATAAAGGCTATGCTTGGTGAACACACTACGGTCTATTATGGTCCGCTTACAAACCTCAATAAGATTATGGGCAGAGACAACAGGGAATTCAGACAGGCTCTTGAAAAGTTCTCGCACAGCGTGAAGTATGCCTCTGAAATTATGACCGGCATCAGGGAAGTTGATACTTTTAAAATATGATTGATGTGATTCAAAAAAAATTCATTCATGGTGGAAATGTTGTGGATGATGGTCCCCAGTGGGGAATGACAAAACTATCCAGCGGTTCAATGCGCTTCAGATGGAATGAAACCAATGAGGTCAGGGATTCTTTTCTTGCTGAACTCTCAGGTCCGTCCAAAAAAACTGCTGCCGTTGAACTGATCCATTCCAAGATTATCTACGATATTGATTTTCCTCAGCAGACGGAACTAAAACAGGGAGATGGCATTTTAACCAGGAATAAAGATATTGTTCCGGTTGTGACTGTCGCTGACTGCATGCCTCTGTTCATCTATGATCTATCCAGCGGAACTTTCGGGGCCCTTCATTCCGGCTGGAGAGGTACTGGGATTGTTGGAGAAGCTGTTTCCATGATTCGTGAAAAATATGGATCAAAGCCACAGGACATCTGTGTTGCCATTGGTCCTCACATCGGAGACTGCTGCTACAACATCACTAAAGAGCGTGCGGAATATTTTTGCGATAATTTTGGTTCCGCCTGTGTAAATAAAATAGATGATGACAACTGGGCCCTTTCACTTACTAAGGCTAATCTTGATGTCCTTGAAAAATGCGGCGTCCCTGCGGACAACATCACGGTTATGGACGAATGCACATGCTGCCGGAAAGAAAATGGTGTTTTCAAATTCGGTTCCTTTAGAAGGCAGACTATGGGACTTCCTGATGGAATTCCTCTTGAGGAAAGACTGAAGAAGTTTACGGTTCAGGCTGCGTTTACCATCTGGAAATAGAAAAACTGACTACTTTTATCTTGCATATTTATACATTAAAATGTATATTTATACATATATTCTTTATTTTTATAGAGGCATTATTATGGCAAAGGTTACAGAAAAGGTTGCCGACAAGGCAAAGAAAACTGTTTCAAAGGCAAAGACAGCTGTAAAGACTGCTGCGAAGAAAACAACAAAGAAGTCAGGAAAGGACAAGGTTGTTCTTGCTTATTCAGGTGGACTTGATACAACTGTCATCATTCCATGGCTTAAGGAAAACTACGACTACGATGTAATCGCTGTTTGTATCGACGTAGGTCAGGGTGACAACTGGAAGGCAATCAAGAACCGTGCCCTCAAGACTGGAGCATCTGCTTGTTATGTTGTAGACGCTCGCCAGGAATATATTGAAGAATACATCTGGCCTGCCCTCAAGGCTAATGCAATTTACGAAGATGAATATCTTCTCGGAACTTCAACAGCTCGTCCACTTATTGGAAAGATTCTTGTTGAATATGCACGTCAGGAAGGTGCTGTTGCGATCTGTCACGGTGCAACAGGTAAGGGTAATGACCAGGTTCGCTTTGAACTTGCAATCAAGGCATTCGCTCCAGACCTCAAGTGTATCGCTGCATGGCGTGATGACAAGTGGAACATGGACAGCCGTGAAGCTGAAATCAAGTATCTTGAAGACCGCGGACTTGAAGTTCCAATGAAGAAGGATCAGTCATACTCACGCGATGAAAACATCTGGCATCTTTCTCATGAAGGTCTTGAACTTGAGAAGACAGAAAATGAACCAAACTACAAGCACATGCTCAAGAACACAACAGTTCCAGAAGAAGCACCTGCTGCAGGTGAATATGTCAAGATCGAATTTGAAAAGGGTATTCCAGTTGCTGTAAACGGCAAGAAGATGGATGCCCTCAAGCTCCTTACAGAACTCAACAAGATCGGTGGACGCAATGGTATTGGTCTCGTTGACATCTGTGAAAACCGCTGTGTAGGTATGAAGAGCCGTGGTGTTTATGAGACACCGGGTGGAGCAATTCTTTATGCCGCACACCGCATGATGAACCACCTTACTCTTGATCGTGATACATATCACTACAAGCAGCAGCTTTCAATCAAGATCGGTGAACTCATCTATGACGGAAAGGTATTCACAACATTGTATGATTCATTGATGGCTTTCGTAGACAAGTCAGAAGAAACATGTACAGGTTGGGTTAAGCTCAAGCTCATCAAGGGTGCAATCCGTGGTGCAGGTTC
>JAEDDW010000079.1 GCA_016293645.1 Treponema sp.
CTCAATCCTGTAAAGCATTTTAAGAACATGATTCCTGCAATTCTTACGGCACTCTTTACAAAGTCTTCTGCAGCAACACTTCCTGTTACAATGGACTGTGCAGAAAACCGCGTTAAGTGCGACAAAAAATTTACACGCTTTATTCTTCCAATGTGTACGACAATCAACATGAACGGTTGTGCAGCCTTCATCCTCGTTACATCACTTTTCGTAATGAAGAACGGCGGCGTTGACCTCAACATCTTTACAGTTATTGCATGGATTTTGATTTCAGTTATCAGTGCAGTTGGAAATGCCGGAGTTCCAATGGGATGCTTCTTCCTTACACTTTCACTCATGGCAGGCAAGGGAATGCCAATCGGCGTTATGGGCGTTATCCTTCCAATCTATGCAGTAATCGACATGATCGAAACAGCTGTAAACATCTACTCTGACTCTTGCGTGTGTGCAATGACAAACAAAGACCTTAAGGATCTTGCAGACGCTGCAGCTGAATAAATGCTTTCGGCTTATTAAATAAAACGGGGCTGTCCAAATCATGGGCAGCCCTTTTGGTTTTTAAAGTTTTGCAAAGGGAATTTTGTAGACGCTGCCACAGTTGCGGCAAACGATTTCAAGGGGATCTGGACCGGAAGACTTGAGGTCTTCTATCTGGGCGCTTCCCAAAGACTTAAGATGCTCCACGTAGTATTCCTCGCAGCAAGGACAGTCATAACTGATGCTGCGTCTTACGGCAATCTGCGGCTTGAACTCCCGGAACAAACCGTAGACGATGTCGTTGATGTTTCCCTTTTCGTCAAACCATTTTCCAAGGGAAGGACATGCGCTGATGGCGTTCTCGACCCTTGTGATCAATTCTTCGTCAGCCTTGAAGTCAGGTGAAGAAGAAGTTTCCGCGCCGACTTTTTTTGTTCCGCCTGTCTCAGGAAGAACCTGAATGAACATTCCGCCGGCACCCTTTACGCGTCCCTTGGTGTCCATGAAGATGCTTGTGCTGAATGCGGTGTTGATCTGTTCCGACTGATTGAAATACCAGGCAAGATCTTTTGTGATGTTCTTGTAGAGGGTTTCTACGGAACTTACCTGAGGACTCTTGTCTCCAGGATGCACCTTAGTGATTGTCATTGTTCCGTTGCCAAGGAATGGTGCAAGATCCCAGCTTTCAAGAGGCTTTTCAACCGGAATGTGGTCTTCAAGAAGATAACCGCGTACATATCCCGTGCTGTCTGCTTCTACGGCAAATCCCTTTGCAGGTCCGTCGCATTCATATCGCCATGAGATGTGTTCCTGGCCTTTCATTGTCGGCATCATGAGGGCTGCGCATAATGAAGCCTGCCCAAGAACCATGGTTTCAAGGATTCCTGTCTTGTGCTGGGCGCGCATCTGGTTTACAAAATTTGTTCCGTGGAAAAGGGCACCGCGTATTCTTCCGTCTGCCATGACAAAAACTGCCATCTCATCTTTTTCAATGGATGCAAGGTGTTCCAAAAGTTCCTTGTCTTCAATCTGTGCTTTGATCATGTGAATAATATACTAATATTCGGCGCAAAAGTCATGTCATGGACCATATTAAATACCGTCACTAATGAATGAAAGTGAATTCAAGATGACAAGTTCCGTCAATTTCTTTACACTTGAAACGAGTATTAGAATGTTTGATCTGATTGTTAATGGCGTTGCCGGAATCATTGATGTCTTCCTCTGCTGTGATCTGTTTTTCCACTTTTATGACTGGAGATTCGAAAGAAAAAAAGGGCTTGTGGTCTGCTGCATTGTTTTTTTTCTTGTGGCTGTCGGGAATCTTTCATTCATCGGCCTGTGCATAAAAGATCCTGTCATCGCAAACTATGAGCGGATATGCGTGACCATTGTCCTCGGGCTTTCCATGTGCTTCATCGCTTATCGCGCAAAGCCTATGGAGATAATCATTCTTTTTGGCATCTTCTATATTTTTGAAATCATCGCTGAATCTGCTTACATGTTCATTTTTGCGATCTTAAGAATCGATTACTGCACCAACATCCAATCCGGAGCTGAGATTGTTTTCATTGCCCTGCAGAAATTTCTGACACTGATCATCTCAAAGATCTATCAGAAATTCGTCGGAAGGAACAAAAGACTCATTGAAGGCAAATTTTATTTAGGCCTTCTTTTCCTTCCGCTTGTGACGATCCTCATCTGTGTCTATCTCTACCGCATGGACTGTTCTCCTAAAGACAGAACTTTCATCGATATCGCGATTCCTCTTCTTGTATTCTGCAACATCATTGTCCTTGTCGTTGTCGAAAAACTTTCGCGCCTTCAGAACGACCACTATGAGCTTGATTTTTACAAGCAGAAAGTGGACATGGAAAAAAGATATTACGACCATCTTGATGAAATCGAGCAGAAGCAGGTTTCTGTCCGCCACGACATAAAGCATTACATTTCCGTAATGAAAGTTTTTGTGGAAGAAAACAGGATGGAAGACCTTAAGAAACTCATTCTTTCCTTTGAGGACGGAATGACAAAAATCACTCCGGCAGTCTACACCAACAACAGGATGGTAAATGCCATTCTTTCGGAGAAGAAATCCCTTGCTGAAAAAAATGGCATAAGAATTCAGTTTACTGTTGAACCCGGCGTGGATCTGTCTTTCATCAATGATCTTGATGCGATTTCTCTCTTCGGAAACCTGATCGACAATGCAATCCGTGCGGAATCGGAAAGTGATGTTCTGCGAAAGGAAATCACCTTCAAGCTTTTTGAAGGCGACGGTCAGTTCAACATCCTTGAAATCAGCAATCATTTTGCAAAAGTTGAAATGAAGGGTGGCAGATATATGACAACGAAGAAAGACGACGGAATCCATGGCATCGGCTTGAAGAACGTCCATCACATTGTTGAAAAGTATCATGGAGTTTTCAATGCGGATTCTTCAGGCGGAACATTTGAAGTCACGGTTTGCCTTCCAAAAAGAATATGAACCTGCGGTCAACTAGAAATTCCCTCTTTTTTTGACTATAATCTTGTCCTATGGATAATGAGAAAATCAAGGAAATGCTCCTGGATATTGAGACTTCAGAGCTGGATTTTACTGTCATCATGACTGGAAAGGACAGCAAACGGGTTAACGGTCTTTATAAACCTGACACAAGGGAAATTCTTCTTCACAACAAAAATTTCAAGACAGACAATGAACTGATCTACACAGCGATCCACGAATATACACATCATCTTATTAATGAGCAGGACATCATAGCCAACGGCGGAAAGGAACCACCTCATGCCGCACGCAGCCATACCAATGCATTCTGGGCAAAATTCCATGCGCTTCTTGAGGTTGCTGAACAGAAAGGTTACTACAAGCTGGACATGACCCTTTCTCCTGAACTCGAGGAACTTACGAAAGAAATAAAGGAAAAATACATCGGACCGAACGGACAGATAATGATCGAGCTTGGACGCACACTCATCAAGGCTCAGGCTTTGTGCGAGCAGGCAAACATCAGGTATGAGGATTACATCGACCGTGTCCTTCAGATTCCACGTACAACAGTAAAAACCGCAAAAAAGGTCGGCATGCTTCCGGACGAGGATGCACAGCTTGGCTATGACAACATGAAGATTGTAGCCGGAATAAAAAAGCCGGATGAAAAGGCAAAGGCCGTTGAGGCAATCAAGAGCGGGAAAAGTCCTGACAGCGTAATTGCCATGATGAAGAAAAAAGCAAAGGAAGTTGATCCAAAAGAGAAACTTGAAAAAGAACGCGCACGCCTTACAAGAACAATCAGTGAACTTACACAGCGTCTTGAATACGTGGAGGAAAGTCTTGCCAGTCTCTAAGAAAATCGCAGTCCTTGCCGCAGCAACAGTTTCCGCATTGGGATTGTCTGCCCAGAACACCGCCGGTGGAATCGGTTCAGTCTCTTCTCCGGCCATGCCTACTATTTCATCTCCTGCCATTGGAAGCGGTTTCTATGTTCCTTCCTATTCTCCATTGGGAATCTATACGGGAAGAAAGGTCCAGGACAAAGGCATAAAGACAGAGAAAAAAGAAGGGGAGTCTGAGGAAAAGACGGAGACCAGAAAAAAACTGGCATCGACACTTACTGCATCTGAGATTTCGACTTTGAGCAGCCTTGGTCTTTTGGGAAACATTTCGGGTTCCGCCTTGAACGGAAATCTTTACACTACCCAGACCACATCCGACACAAAGGCAATTCTTGAGAAAGTTCTTCTGGAGATTGAAGAGATCAAGAATAACACAAAGGACATTCCTTCCGCAAAACCTGTGACCATTGTTGCTTCCGCACCTGTGGTTTCAAGCAATACCCTTACTTCCGCAGCGGAAAAGGCAGCCTCAAGGATCCTCAGGTTCAGCGTGAACGACTATGACATCCTCAAGACCTGCGGCAAGATCTACATCTCCGACATCCAGCGCGACGGATCTTTTCTTGTTACCGGCGACAGACGATACATGAGTGACGGAAAGAATCGTACGGAAACATTCCACATGCTTTTCAAGAATTCTGCAGGTGAACATGGCGCTACGAATTACAACGCCGCCGCAACCGTTACCCAGGATTATCTCAACGAGTATTCTTTCCTTTATCAGCTTTCAAAGCGTCCTCAGCTTTCGGCAGTCCGCACTGGAAATCTTGTCACCATGCGCACGGATGACGCCGACTGGAAGATGGAATTTCTCATCGATCTTGGTGAAAAATAGAAACATCTTTTGATGATCGCATTTTCAGAATTTTCATAAAGGAACAAAAATGAACGAAAAACTTTCCGAAGGCCTCAAAAAACTTTCATTGGATTTTTCTACGGAACAGATTGGGCAGCTTGAGACTTACTGCAGCTGTGTTCTTGAATTCAATAAGACATACAATCTCATGAAGGCAGAAAATGAGGACGAGCTTTATGTGAACCATGTCCTTGATTCCCTTGCGGCTTGTTCTGCCCTTGAAAAATTCATCAAAGACGGAACCCAGGTGGGCGACATAGGTTCCGGCGGCGGCTGTCCTGGAATTCCTCTTGCCGTTGCTTTTCCCATGGCGAGTTTCACTCTTGTTGAGCGCATGGAAAAACGCTGTGCTTTTCTTGAAGGCACCGTGAAGGCCATGGGACTTAAAAATGTGAGGATCCTTTGCAGGCAGGTCGACCTTGTAGATCCTGAAATTTTTGACGTGGAGGTTTTCCGTGCTTTCCATCCCTTTGATAAAAAAATCACAAAGTGGCTTTTGAAGATGCTCAGGAAAGGCGGAACTGTTGCATCCTACAAAGCAAGGGAAGAGAAAATTCTTGCCGAGATGGAAGAGATTAAATTCCTTGTTCCAGAATATGAAAGGATAAAGCTCACGGTTCCTTTCCTTGAGGATCACGAAAGAAATCTGGTGGTTTTTGGAAAATAAAAGAAATGCCCGGTAAATATTCAGACCAGGATCATTGAGCCTGTCGAAATGTCCGATACGCATGGTGGTTTCAACTGCCCTCAATGATCCTGAAGCATACTATCGGGGCATCCCCTCCATCATATTGAAATCTGTTTCAGGATCTTTGTAAGGTCGTTCTTTTCGATAAGGTCGATGGGACGTCCGTCTATGTATTTGCGGGCTTCTTCCGTGAATGTTCCAGCGCTTATGCAGAAACCGCGGGCAGCCTTCACGTCTCCCATGTGTCCGTGGAATTCACGAACGTAGATTTCTCCAGTCGCACCGGTTGTTCTGAAGAATCGGAACAAAGCTACGTCTTCCCACTTTGCTGAATAGATCTCGGCAAGAATATCCGTGTAAAGTATGTCAACATCAATGCTCTGTATCTTGATGGTTGAGTTCCTGTATTTTGTGGTGATGAATTTCCTGCACAATGTGACAAAGTCGCTTGAGTTTGCGGAAATGTAGATCTGCAGGTTTGAGTTCTGGCTCAATTCCTGGTATCTGCTGATAAGTGTATTTACATCCTTGTAGTTTGCGTTCTTTGAGCGGATCGACTTCAACTGTGAAAGACCCTTTGCGATCTGGTTGCTTTCAAAGTAGCAGCGGGCAAGGTTGTACTCAAGTTCAATCTTTATTTCAGGCGGAGTATTTTCATGCTTGAGGCCGATCTCAAAATCTGTTGTTGCGGAATGGGCATCGTTCGTTTTCAGATGGTAAAGACCTGCCTGGAGACATGATCTTGGACCATAGACCGGATCAGCCCTGAGGTGCATGAAGACCTTGATTCCTTTTTCAGGGTGTCCTTCATTCGACATTGCATCAGCCATGTCAAAAAGTGCTTCCTTGTTTCCAGGATCTTCATCCAGCGCCTTCTTGAAGCATGGAAGACTGTCCCTGTATTTTTTTGCGTTGTAATAGCACTGTCCCAGCTGAAGGTAGACTCCTGTAGCTTCAGGATTTGCGAGAAGAGCTTTCTTGAAAAGAGGAATGGCCTTGTCATACTGCTCAAGTTTCACCATTGTCTGTCCAAGGTAGTAGTTTGGTTCATAGGCTACGGAATTGATTTTTGTAGCATTGATAAGGCTTTGTGTTGCCTCAGGCAGTTTTTCAAGCTTGAGGGCAGTGATACCTTGTCTTAAAAAAGAAGTGAAAAGGTCAATGGTACCGTCTTTTTTTGCAAGGGCAAGTTTAACAAGGTCGCTGTATACGGAAAAGGCCTTGTCCCAAAGCTGGCTGTCAAAATAGACCTCACCAAGAGGAACCAGTCCAAGAGGGTCGTGAGGGTTTTTTGCAAGGCGCTTGTTGGCTTCCTTTATGATCTGAGCTTTGTTCTTGTTTGTGTTGCCCTTTGCGGAACCACCTTTCCCCTTTCCGGTGAATAAAGTGAGAACCGCCACAAGGGCAATCATGATGACTGCTGCGATTAAGAATGACATCGTTAAATACCTTTAAATAAATTCTCCCGGTTAAATTATCGGTACATAACGGTTATTTCTTTAGTTCAGCAACAAACTCTGCGATTTTGTCCAGGGCAATCTTGATCTTGTCGATGGCTGTAGCATAGCAGCATCGGATGTGGCCTTCACCACCGGCACCGAATACGCTTCCCGGAACTACGGCAACATTGTACTTCTGGAAAAGCTGTGTTGCAAATTCTTCTGAAGTAAGTCCTGTAGAAGAAATGTCCGGGAACATGTAGAAAGCCCCCGTCGGCTCAGGAACGGGAAGTCCCATATCGCAGAAAGCCTTGTACATAAGGTTGCGGCGCTGCTGGTAGCTTACGCGCATCTTTTCAACTTCGTCCCAGCTGTTGCGCAGACCCTCTGCAGCTGCATACTGGCTGAAAATTGGAGCACAGATTGTGTTGTATCCGTGGAGCTTTACAACCTGCTTGAGCAGATCCGATGGAGCGGCAATGTAACCGATTCTCCATCCTGTCATGGCAAAAGACTTAGAGAATCCGTTGAGGATGATTGTATAGTCTTTCATTTCAGGGAAAGAACCGATGGAAACATGTTCGCTGTTGTCGTATGCAAGTTCGCAGTAGATTTCGTCGCTGATAACCCAGATCTGGTGTTTCTTTACGACTTCCGCGATTTTTTCAAGTTCATCACGCGGAATCATTGTTCCCGTCGGATTGTTTGGTGAACAGATCATCACTGCCTTTGTCTTTGGTGTGCATGCCTTTTCAATCTGTTCAGCCGTTGGATAGTAGCCGTTTACGCTTGTGTCGAGGGGAATGGCCTTTACCTGGCAGAGTTCTGCAAGAGGAACATAGTTTACGTAGCAAGGCTGTGCAATGATGATTTCGTCGCCTGGGTTCAGGATTGCACGGAGAACCGCATCAACGCCTTCAGAAGCACCGACAGTAATGAGGATTTCATTCTGTGGATTGTAGTGAAGGTCATAGCGGCTCATGTATTTTGCAATTTCTTCGCGGAGCTCGATGAGACCCCAGTTTGAAGTATAGCTTGTGTGTCCTTTTTCAAGATGGTAGAAAGCTTCGTCGCGGATGCACCATGGGGTCGGAAAGTCCGGTTCTCCAACGGAAAGGGAAATTACATCATCGTGTCCGATGAGCATTTCAAAAAATTTACGGATGCCACTTGGTGGAGTTTTTTCCATAAGTGAGCTGAATTTATCTGGTCTTGTATTCATTATTTTTATAATCCTTTAAGTAAAAATGTATTTTATAAAGCTATGATCCAAGTCGCAGTCTTTGCGACTTGGATAGACGAATTTCAAAAGTTTACTTTTGGAATTCGTCCTTCAGCTTGAGAATGCTTCTCTGTTATCACGATCGTCGTCTACATAAACGATGTCGTTTTCCTTGTAAATCTGCATCAGAAAGTGTGTTCTTGTTGCACGCACGCCCTGAAGGGTTGCAAGCTTTCTTGCAACAAAGTTGAAGATCTCCTGGTTGTTGTCGCCTTCAACAACTACCTTAAGGTCATAGTTGTCTGCGCTCATAAGGTAAAGGGATTTAACCTGTGGGAATCTGTAGATTCTGTCTGCGATTCCGTCAAAGCCGTGTTCCCTTTCAGGCTGAACTGAAAGTTCGATTTCGGCGC
>JAEDDW010000017.1 GCA_016293645.1 Treponema sp.
GCTCAGGGATCCTATGCTGTTGCGGTTGCTGAGCTTGTCGAAATACAGGGATCCTATGCTGTTGCGGTTGCTGAGCTTGTCGAAATACAGGGATCCTATTTTACGTTAGGAAGAAATTTCTTCCAGGTCTCCTGGATTTGAAGGATCTTCCGCAGCCGAAAGGTCATCGACATTTACGACCATGTCTTTCTTCTTTGCAAGCTCAAGCGGATATTCCGTATCATCAGGATTTGAATAGTCCGCCTGAATGTCGATGTATCCCTCAAGGATTCTGAAGACATAACTGCGGACCTTTTTTCTTACTTCAATTGCGATATTCTTTGAAAAGAGCGTTACAAGCACGTTTATGTCGCCTTTCTTGAATTCCTTGAGAACGACAAGAGGTGCCGGAAGTTTTACTCCATAAAGCCACAGATCAACCTTTGGCAGGTTTGTGTTTGCAGGAATCACGCCGCAAAGCTTTTCCGGAATCTTGCAGGCAAGTCCCACGGAACTGAAGTCCACCAATGGAAGCTTGAAGTTTCCGATTTTGATGGTCATGTCAATGAAAGCATTTCCACTTACCTCACATGTGGCACGGACGTATTGACGGCGTCCCTTTGCTCCGTTCACGTCAAGGATGCACGTAAGCGTTTCCGCAAAATCCTCTCTGTCTGGAGAAGCAGGAATATAACCGCAGGGAAGTTTAAGATTATAGAAGAAAAGATTCATCTGCCTTGGGGACGTGTTTACTGAAAGAACCCCAAAGAAGATGGAAGATAGTGTTTCATCCTCTTCGCAGGAAAGGATGAAGTTAAGGTACTGTATTACTGTCAGCGAGTCGGTGCCGACATGGTCAAGATTCACAAGGCAGATGGAGTCCGGATTTTTCCTGAGAATGTTTTTGGCCTGTCTGAAGTCTTCGATGATGTATGTCTCATATTCCATATCGCGCAGCTTGCCTTTTGCAAGCTGTTCAATAACGAAAGAGGCATTGACAAAGAATACTTTTCTGCCAAATACGCAGTTATCGCGTGGAACAAACTCTTCTGCCATGCATTATCCTAAAATTTTGCCCTTCTGAGTCTTACGCGTTCAATGTCTTCACAGAACAGTTCGCGTAGATCATTAAGTCCGAGAGCCATGAGAGCCATACGGTCAATACCGATACCCCATGCAAGAACAGGAACATCGATGCCCATTGGCTTTGTAACTTCCGGTCTGAAAATACCAGAACCACCAAGCTCAAACCAGCCGAGCTTTGGATGCTTGATGTGAACTTCGATTGAAGGCTCCGTGAACGGGAAGTAACCAGGAACATACTTGACGTCTGTTGCACCGGCGATTTCCACGGCAAACATCTCAAGGAATCCGAGGAGTGTCTTGAGGTTTGCTTCTTCACCAAGAACGATGCCTTCTGTCTGATAGAAGTCAGAAAGGTGTGTTGCGTCTACCTTGTCATAGCGGAAGCAGCGTGCGATACCGAAGTATTTGCCTGGAACTTCTGCCTTGTGAAGCTGATGTGCAGAAAGAACCGTACCCTGGCTTCTCATGATGAGGCGGCGTGTGAATTCGTTGTCAAAGCTGTAGTTCCAGCCGCGGCTGCCTGTGTTTCCACCGTCGCGATGAACTGCTGCTACATTGCTCAAATATGGTTCTTCGATTGACTTTGCGTGTGTCGGAGTCTTGATACGGTAAACATCGTGGATGTCGCGTGCTGCGTGGAACTGTGGCATGAAGAGAGCATCACCGTTCCAGAATTCTGTTTCTACGAGCGGTCCGTCAAATTCCTGGAATCCAAGTGAACAGAGCTTGTCCTTTACGCTTTCAAGGAACTGTACATAAGGATTTGTGCGTCCTGGAATGATGCGTGCAGGTGGAATCGTGATGTTGTATCCGCGGAAAGTTCCCTTCTTCCAGTCACCCGAAGTAATGAGGGAAGGTGTGATCTCGCCGATTTCATTACCAGTGATTCCAGCGCTCTTGAGGGCTTCTGCAACTGCAGTAAATGCTTCTGTAAGCTTATATGCAACAGTTTCGCGTTCGATGGTCTTGAAAGGTGTTTCAGAAATACCGCGTTTCTTTGTGAGACCACCCATTGTCTCGATTTCTTCTTTTGAAAGGTCTGCCGCATCAAGTGTTGCGTTTTCTGCCTTGCTTGCTTTCTCGATGAGAGCCTTGGCTGTGGCAAAGCGGGCAGGAAGTTCACCGCCCTTGTAGCATGCTTTTTTTTCTTCGTTCATGCCAAGAACGCCGTCCTTGCTCAATGAACCGAATGCGGAACCTACATCCTTGTTTTCAAGGGCAAGCTTTACTGCGATCTCTGGGAGTGTGTGTGGTCCATTGTCCTTGAGGAAATTTATGATTCTTTCTTCAGCAAATCCATCCTTGAGGATCTTGCGTCCGAAGTCTGTAAGTTCAAAATATGTATGTGGTGTGCGGGATGTTTCTGCAAGAAGTTTTTTTCCGCTAAGCCAGCTGAATGCCTGGTTTGCGTGGCCCGCCTTGAATCCAAGTTCTGTTTCAAGTCTTGTCGAAGTGAGTTCATCCTTTAAGCTGTAGTGAAGGAGAATCTTTGTCTCGAGTGGATGAAGGTTTTTGATGAATGATTTTAAGTCTGCCATTTTTTGTTCTGCCTGGATATGAAAAAAATTTCGCCACTGCGGAAAAATCTCAAGCGACCTGCCGGGAATTCCGCAATGGCGAGCTGAAATTACTTAGAGAAGATTACTCTTGAAGAATAAGATACATAAGGGATCTTTCCTTCCTTGAAATTCTTTTCAACGCCGAAAGTACCCTTCTTGTAGTCTGCATAGCGATAGTGCTTGTACTTGTGTTCAGCAGCAAAGTCCTGATATACAGCCATAGCAACATTCATTGCTTCGCCCTTGTCGTATGATGAACGAACGCATGTATACTGGAAAATTGCTTCTCCTGTAAGTGGAGTATAGTCAATGCGAAGTGTAACATTCTTTGCTTTTGGATGGAGTTCCTTGTAAAGGTCGTTATCTTCAAGAATGATAACCTGTGTTGCATTAGCATCTTCCTTTGATTCTTCTGCAGCTACTTCTGCGAGAATAGCGTCTGCATCCTGTGCAAAAAGTGAACCGAAAGCAAACAATGCTACGGCTGCGAGCATAAATATTTTTTTCATGTGATTCCTCCTTTATAGAACACATTAAAATTGTGTGTATTCAATTATTCTATCAGTTTCAAGGAAAAAATCAAGGTCGACCACATATTGGCCGCTCCTGATGTAGATTCTCGGATCCCTGATAAGCAGAACCGTTCCTGAAATTTCCTTTGGTTTGTTTTTTATCAGCGTACGCCAGTATTCCCTTACTGCATCCTTGAGGGCCATGCTGCAGGCTTCCTTTATTCCGTCGAAGCCCTTCTCAACACTGGCACGGCCAACACCTTTGATGTGCGGATGAACGATGGAACTCCACCTTCTGTATTCCTCCTGCTGCATCAATGTCCTGTTGCAGTAGGCACGGCTCACCAGCTTGTTTTCCATAGGCTCCGGATCATGAAATTCCACAGGATTCATCTTAGGATCAAAAGGCTTTATTTCGTCGAATTCCCAGTATTCCTTCACGCCACGCAGCCTGTCATAGGGAGTGTAGTCGAAACGCCAGCCGTTTATCATTCCGTTCAGCAGGAAAGGAGCTATCTGCTTTGACCTCTCGATTGAAAATCCGAAAATCCTGTGCAGCTGGTCCTGGTCTTTTTTGTCTTCCTCTTTTTTCTCCTCTACGGAACTCTTCTCAGCGTCAAAACTGCCCGGAAATGCATCAAGGTCAGCCCATATCAATATGCGAAGCTGTTCCGACTGTTCCTGGACCTGAGCATGCAAAGGTGAAAATGGAAAATCGAGAAAGAAAAACTGAAAAGCGAGAATTGCAACAGGCAGACAGAAATGTTTTTTACCCATTAGTTGTTCCTTCACAGATTGTCACGCCACACTTTCAATGGGTGAACTCCCATACGTATAACAAAATAAAGCCATGCAAGTAACAGCCCGGAAAGATGGGCGCAGTGCGAAATTCCGCCCCTGCCAGAAAACTGGCTGAAGAATTCTATCGCGGCATAGATAAGCACAAGGACCGGAGCCTGGACAGGAATTATGCCCCAGACATAGATGACGTTGCGTGGAAAAATCACGGCGTAGGCAAGAAGAACCGCATATATGGCGCCGCTTGCACCTATGAGAAGAATGTTCATCCCCAAAAACCAGTAGATGGCCATGCAGATAAGACCGTCAAGAATTCCGCATAATAAATAGAAGAGAAGAAATTCTTTTGTGCCCAAAGCCCTCTCAACGGAAATTCCAAAGAAGAAAAGGGCTATCATGTTGAAGAGAAGGTGCCGCCATCCGCCATGGATGAACAGATATGTCAAAGGCTGCCAGAACCAGTGATATGAAAGTCCCGCGTAGGAAAGTCCAAGATAAAGTGAGATGCGCGGAAAAATCTGAAGGATGAACATGAACGCGATATTCAGGAGAATGATTGCCATTGTGGCATTTACAAATGTGTATCTGAAAGGTTTTCTGATGAGGTTCATTACTGCTGAGAATCTTCACCGGCAGCTTCGAGTACCGTTATGCGGTTTCTGCCGTTTTCCTTTGACATGTACAGGGCTTTGTCCGCCTGATCGACAAGAAGCCTTGCAGATCTTACAGGATTGTCTTCCACAGAGAAAACAGAGATTCCGCCTGAAATAGTAAGCTTCATCTCGTTTCCTTCATAAGAAAGCACGGAATCTTCTATTCTTTTGCGGATTCTTTCAGCAACAAGGAAAGCACCTTCTTTGTCGGTGCCACAGAGCATGACCGTGAATTCCTCACCGCCGTAGCGGCAGGCCATATCCTCGTCGCGGATGCTGTCTTTTATTATTTTTGCCACATGCTGAAGAACGTAGTCTCCGCAGGCATGACCGTAAGTGTCATTGAATTTTTTGAAGAAGTCGATGTCAAACATCACGATGCTGAGCTTTTCATTCTGGGCAAAGGCATTGTCCAGCTTGTCCTCAAGGATATTGAAGAAGAAGAACTTGAGCTTGAGATGTGTCATCATGTCCGTTGATGCCTGCTCGATGAGCGAAGCATTATGTACCGCAACGGAAGCAAGCGAAGCGATTGTCTGGATTTCGTCCCTTTCGTAACTTGTATAGGAAGAATCGATTCCGTCGATGAAGATTCTCTCACCCAAGACAAGAATGCCGTTGAGTCGGTTCTTGAGGATAAGCGGAACAACAAGAGACGGCTTGAGGGTTTCGATTATGTCCAGATCCTTGCAGTCAGGAACATATTCCCTGAGTTCTGAAAGCGCATAGACATTGGTTGAAGAAGTAAAGAATTCAACAAGCTTTGACTGTATGGGAATTCTGTATTCGACAGTAGGATCAATGGCAACACCGGAATAGTTGTCGGAAAGAATGTAGCCGCTCTCGTCCTTGAGTTCATCAAGAACGAAAATACCGGCACCTGTGACACGCATCTGGGCCATTGCAATGTAAAGAATGGACTCTACAAGAGGATCTAGTTCAATGGTTGTACAGAAAGAGCGGGAGATCTCAAGCATCTGCTGAAGGTCATAGATGTGTTTTTCAAACTCAGCGATTACTTCACTCTCTGTCTTCTGGGTGGACCTTCCTTTGCCAGCTGATTTAAGGGAAGTCCTTTTTCTAGCGCTCATTATTTTACTTCTTCTCTATCGTTCCGATTATAACATAATTCTTCATTATTTCAAGGAAAACTTTCCACTGGCCGTACTGGCTTTCCATGAAATCGGAATTGTCACGGTTTCTTGAGGAAATCATAAGCACCTTGAGGTTCTGTATTATTTCGGAACTAGGTTTCTTTGATTCCACCAGAATGTCGTTTATCTTTTTATACAGCAGGAACACATTTGTAGTTTCCGTCTGTATCACTTCCTTTGCCTGCTTGTTAATTATATCAATCAGATCCTTAAGCGTTGATTCAAAGGAAGGATCCTTATGGCTGTCCTTTATGAGGGACGTGATGTTGGCCTCATCAAAGGCGCTTCCTCGCTTGAATTTTCCCTCAAAGGCAACAATGCGTTCATAGGCATCGTTCAACGCAAAAACAACGGAAGAGAATTCCGACTTGTAGGACTGGTTGCTGAAAAAACCTTCGATTACAATATCATTCAGCAGTGGTTTCACATGCTCGATGAAATAATGCTTGAGGAAGTTCTTGAGAAGGGACATAGGCGTAATCCAAAGGAATGAACATGGAGTACTCTGGCGCAGAGTGTTGTCAAGTTCCTTGCTGTAACCGATGACAGGCTCAAGAGGAATTGAACCGAAAATCTGGTTTATCTCATTGCTTATGGTTGCATCCTGAATTTCACCTTTAAGGCGTGATTCATCCGCACGGAACCTGGTTTCAAGATAGTCGGCATACTTCTGTCTTCCGTCGCTTTTGTATACGGCACGGTCAGGAACCATCTCGAAGTTCTTTTTTGCGATGCGTATGAGACACATGAGGATTTCCTTTGTGAATACGTGCTTTACGATGCCCTGGATTTTCTTGAAGCTGTTCTTGAGTCTGTTTGCTACGTCGTCTGTATAGGAACCGCCCATGAGAAGTTTTGCAAGGGCGACAACTGCATTGTAGACGGAATTCGTCACATCCATTTCAGCCACAACGAAATACAGGTCAAGCAGGGAATTCTCAAGAAGATCCGGAGGAAGCTGCTGGAATTCCGGAATGTATCCCGGTTTTGTACTGAAGGTATTGTCAAAGACCTTGAGGGCAGTCATATAGCTGAAACGGCAGATGTCATTAAGCTGCCTTACACGGCTCAATGTCATGTCTATCTTTATGAACTCCTGGGAATTGAGTTCCTTTATTACTTTCTCAAGCTTTCTGTGTTCGCTTTCAAAATATCTCTGCACGGAATCCGCTTCCATGGCTCCGGCTTTTCTGTTCTCGTAGGCAAAACCTGACAGGATATCCCTTGCTTCCTGGCTGAATCCGGTCAAAAGGAGCTGTTCCTCATAACGTCTTGCGCAATCAATATCTGTGGAACAAAGTGTCTGAGAAAGGAGGTCCCCGATCATTGAGGTATTTTCGTAAAGGATCCTCAAAGTCTCCGCAAAGTCTATCTGGATAAGACCGTTCTTATAAAGATTTGGGGCAAGCTGCCTCAGTTCATTTTCAATTTTTCTGATAGCCTGACGCTGAAGTGCTTCCGGTGAGTTGGGAGAAAAAATAGATTGTAGGAATTCAGATAGACGCTGCAGAAAACTCATAACCACGACATTGTATAATTATAGAAGAGATTAGACAAGTATGAGATGGCTATACTCTACGACAGATAACCGGAAAGTATGTCTCGGTAGTCCTGGGCGCTTTCCGCATGGACAAGTCTGGCGCGAAGTTGTGAGCCTCCACGGATTCCGCTTGAATAGGCACAGAATTTCTTGCGCATCTGAAGGCATGCACCCAGTTCTCCCATCTGCTCCATGTTGACCTCAAGTTCCCTGAAACCAGCATTGAGCCTGTCGGAAACAGATTCCACGGTATAGGAACCTTCCGTCAGATACTGGATCGTCCTGCGGAACAGAAACGGATCTCCCATGGCACCACGGGCAAACATGATTCCGTCGCAGCCTGTTTCGAGGAACATCTGTTCCGCTGTCTCAGGAGTAAAGGCATCTCCGCTTCCAAAAATAGGAATACGGCCTGCGGCCTGCTGCACAAGTTTCTTCTGGATCTGCCAGTCGGCTTTTCCGGCATATCCTTGGGCTCTAGTACGGGCATGGATTGTAAGGGCATCGGCGCCGGCTTCTATGGCAGCCTCAAGATTTTCACTCCATGTAAGGTGCTCTCCATCCCATCCGCTCCGAATCTTTATGGTGACCGGAACATTGCCTCGCTCCGGATGTTCCTTTGAGTATGCGACACACTGTTCCTTAACCGCCTTTACAATAGAAAAAAGACGGTCGGTCTCCTTTGTCAGCATGCTGCCGGCACCGCTTTTGATAATCTTTGGCACAGGGCAGCCGCCGTTTATGTCGATGCTTTCACAGGTAGTTTGCTCAAGGACAATTTTTGCAGCATTTGCCATTACTTCAGCGTTTCCACCGAAAATCTGTACTGCATAGCTTTTTTCATTTGGAGCACGAGCCATCAGGTCAGCGGTTTTTATATTGCCTCTGGTAAGGGCTTCCGCACTGACCATTTCCGTAGTACAGAAGGAAGCTCCGCAGTCAACGCAGAGGGTACGGAACGCCCTGTCGCTGTAGCCTGCGATTGGAGCAAGAAAGAGATTTCCTTCAAGATGTAACGGACCGATGTTTACGGGATGATACAAAGCATTCATAGTGCGCGGAGACGGCTTTTTTCCTAATGGTTTTTACCTTCCGGCAAACCGAAGAATCTGCAGCTGTTGGTCCAGAGAATTGCGGCAAGGGATTCAAGGTCCATTTCCAGCATGTCCGCAAGGAATTTTGCAGTCGATGGAAGGAATGAAGGCATTGTCCTCTTGTCGCGGTATTCTGCAGGAGCCATAAATGGACTTTCAGTCTCAATGAGGATTCTGTCCGTGGCACCGGCATCCTTGAGCGCAAAAACAGTGTCGTGAAGATTCCTTGCGTTGCGGAAAGTAAGGTTTCCGGCAAAGGAGAAGTATACATTCATTCCGGCATCAAGGCACTGTCTTGCATAGGCCGCATCCTCGCTGTAGCAGTGGAATACGGCACCCTTTGAAGGGAGTCTGTCCTGAAGGATTTCAAAGATGTCCTTTCCTGCCTCGCGGTTGTGGATGATCACAGGCTTGTCATGTTTCTGGGCAAGATCAAGCTGTGTGATGAAAAGTTCAATCTGGCTTCTCTTGTCTCCGTATTTCTTGAAGTAATCAAGTCCGGTTTCTCCGATGGCAACAACGTTAGGCAGTCGAACACTTTCTTCTATTGTCTTTATCCAGTCTTTTCCAGGAGTGTTTACTTCCGATGGTCCGACTCCGACAGCATGATAGATTCCTTTCTGGGACTTAAGTACAGGATATTCCTTTTTAAAGTCATGGAGACTGTTGTTTATGCTGATGATTCGTGCAACGCCAGCAAGCTTTGCCTGCTGAATAACACTGATCTGTCTGATTGGGTCGTCATAAATCAACCCAATATGGGCGTGAGTATCAAAAAACTGCATGGCTTTTCCTTTTTAAGGTTTAGAAATAAAAAAATATTCTGAAAGCACACCTTTCAGAATTCCGTCACATTACGAGTTATTTAACCGATAATATACAAAGAATAGCATAGTAGTATTTTCAAGTCAAACGATAATTTGCCAACCGGTTCCGGCTGCGAATTCACTTGAAAAGACTAACGAGTGTTTGATATAATGTAGAGAAAATGGACGAATGACACCTGTCCACTGGAGTTTTACGTGGCACACACACGCAGATATAAAAGACTGGAGAAAAATATCGTTTCCCGCATCGTACATGCTTTCGGGGCTTTTTTTGCCGCCGTCGGAAGGCTATGTGTCCGCATTGTAAAATTCTTTGACGGAAAATTGACGCTCATGATTGTTCCACATTCAAACGGAAAAGTTGTAAGCGTTCAGACTAATGTCTTTGCACTTATCCTTGGACTTGCCGTAATCAGCGGTGTCGCATGTTCCTTCGTCTACTTCAACCACAGGAATACAGCTTCCGGAACTGAGATCTCACGGCTCAGGGAAGAAAACCGCGAGACCCTTGCAAGCCTCGACGAGCTCCGTGATGAAAACAACAATCTTCTCCAGACAGCAAAAAGATTCCAGTCGTCTTTGAGCCAGTCCCTCTCTCTTCTTGGTATCAACCAGAGTGCCCAGAATTCAAAATCGACAGGAAAGAATTCCGATCTTTCATCCCTCTTTGATACCCAG
The DNA here is from genome assembly GCA_016293645.1 of Treponema sp. Lineage (GTDB taxonomy): Bacteria > Spirochaetota > Spirochaetia > Treponematales > Treponemataceae > Treponema_D. The sequence continues at coordinate 9,881 of JAEDDW010000017.1, forward strand.
GACATTACAAGCGGATCCCTCAAGGAAACTTCAGACATCCGCCAGCTTACAGCATATCTTGAAAATGCGGTTCGTCCTGTAGAGCAGATTGGGAAAATGCTTGAAAACCAGGGAACACTTTTCTCTGACATTCCAAACGTCTGGCCGATCAAAAACGGTATCGGACACATTTCCATGGAATTCGGTCAGAACATCCACCCTATCACGCAGCAGTGGTACATCCACAAGGGGCTTGACTTTTCAACATGGAGAAGCGGTGATCCTATAATTGCAACAGCAAACGGACAGGTCGTAACCGTAGGTTATGCTGATGACTTTGGAAACTTCATCATCATCAAGCATAAGCACGGAATCTATACCCGTTATGCTCACCTTGCCACGACACGCGTAAAGAAAGGTGACATCGTAAACCAGCGTCAGATTATCGGAACAATCGGTAACACCGGTATTTCTACAGGACCTCATCTTCACTATGAAGTCCACATCGGTTCGGACGTTGTTGACCCTGCAAAATACATTAACGTAAAATAGAATAATGGCACTCACAGACAACATCTCCATCAACAGCATCTTAGGCAGCGGTTCATCCGTAAAGGGTGATGTAAAGATCAATGGCTTTGCAAGAATTGACGGTGACATTGACGGCAACCTGGAGACAACTGGAAACATCATCATCGGAGAAAAGGCAAGAATCCGCGGAAACGTAACAGGCAGATCCGTTACAGTCATAGGCGGAATCGTACTAGGCAATATTGTCGCACCGGAATTTGTCAGACTGCTTTCGACCAGCGCAATCATCGGCGACATCCAGACAAAGAAGCTTTATTCGGAAGAAAACGTAATCATTCACGGACACTGCATTTCAAGAGTGGATGCCTCGGATTACGAAAAGGCATCTGCCGAATGGGAAAACGAAAAAGCAATCAGTTCCATGTCTGTCAGGATCTAGCATGGCTCTGGATTCAATCAACTCAAACATACATTTCCAGGCGGCACAGACCCTTTCAAGCCAGGCAGCAGCAAAAGCCAAACAGGATGAAAACACCAAAAAGACTGCGCCTAAAAAAAGTATCTTCGCATCCCTGTTTGAAAAATCCCAGGCGCAGGTTCAGTACACAAGAGATGGTTTTCCGATAGAAATTTCCGAGATGGAAGTTGAGGAAGCTGCGGTATGGCTTCGTGACCAGGCGGATTCAGCAGCCGATGTCCTCAAAGAACACCAGACACCTGATGTCTTTGCAGATTACAGAAAGAAAGTTTCCCAGTTCCTTAAATACGTTGTAAAAAACAATCTTGAACTCAAGAAGAAAAACAGAAGACGCGGGGCAAGCACAAGGGACCCCTACATTCAGGTAAACGTAATCAATGAAAAACTGGATGAGATGGCACGATGGCTTATCAATCCCGCCAACGACATCCATAGAAAAACTTTGGGAATGCTTGAGAGAATAAATGAACTTAAAGGACTTTTGGTAGACCTTTTTGCCTCTTGAGTGGTAAAATATAAGGGTGCTTTTGAAATTGGAATTTCAAAGGTTCAAACAGAAACAGGATAAATAGATGTCAGATATTTTTGAAAACGATATAGATAAAGAATCAGAAGATCTTTCTTCTCTTGAAGACAACATCACACCGGAAACAAACAGCGAAGATTATGTTTTCCCAAAGGAATTATACAAGCTTCGCCTTGCTTACTCCTTTGAAGGAATCTATGCGACAGTTCCTCAGGGCATGCACATCAAGGAAGGTGATGATGTAATCATTCCGACCCGCTACGGTCTTGATCTTGCAAAAAACCTTGGAATGTCAAAGTCTCCAGTCGGAATCAAACCTTCCGATATTGTTGAGATCACAAGAATAGCTTCAGAAGATGATATTGAAAAAGCAGCCAAGCTTGCGGAAACTGAAAAGGAAGCCTTCGTGAAATTCAAGGAAAAAGTTGCTTTCCACAAGCTGGACATGAAACTCATCACAGTCCATTTCCTTGTAGGCGAGCAGAAAGCACTTTTCTTCTTCTCAAGCGAAAATCGCGTTGACTTCCGTGATCTTGTAAAGGATCTTGTTTCAATATTCAAGATGAGGATTGAACTGCGCCAGATCGGTGTACGCGATGAAAGCAGAATAACAGGCGGACTTGGGGTCTGCGGAAGACCTTACTGCTGCAACTGCATCAGTGACAAACTTAGACCCGTAAGCATTCGCATGGCAAAGGACCAGAACCTCAGTTTGAATTCCATGAAAATCAGTGGTCAGTGCGGAAGACTTCTGTGCTGTCTCAGCTATGAGTACGACTGGTATGCGGAAGCAAGAAAAAAACTTCCGAATGAAGGAATCAGACTTTATTATGACAATACGAACTTCAGGGTTACGGAAGTGAATCCAATTACTTCAATGGTAAAAATGCTCGGTGAAGACGGACGCCTCATCGAAGTGAATGCCAAACGGTTCATCCGTGAAGGCAACCGCTGGAAAATCAACTGATAACGGAGATGCAGAAATCTTCGTTTCCTGCAAAAGGACTTTCATCGAAATCCCCGTAGAATTCAACATGTGAGAATCCTGCCTCCATGGCAAGCGTTTCAATTTCAAAAGGCAAAACAGGATGCACCTGGATGTTGTTTAGGATTGGAATTATTTTCCCGGAACTGTTTTCAAGGTTCATTGAAATTGTTTTTGTTCCGCTTTCTGAGGTGAGTATTTCGGAGAAAAGTTTTGCCCTCACGCTTTCTCGGGTTTTAAGCTGGACAAGAGCAGAATTTCCGTATTTCTCAAAGTTGATGGTTTCAAGAACAACAATCCCACCCTCAGCAACAAGTTTTCTGCATGTAATGAAAAAATCCCTGATGGAATCAGCGCCGGTGAAAAACATTATGCGGCTGTTTAAAACCGAAATCACATTGTAAAAAGATTTTCCAAGAAACTTTGGCATGTCTTTTTTTTCCATCTGGAAAAACCTGATGGACATCAGCTGGCTTCTGCGTCTTAGATTTGCCGACTGCAGCAGTTCCTCGACATTTTCAATTCCGGTTACATCATGACCTTCACGGGCAAGAGTGCTTTCAAGGAAACCTGTTCCGCAGTCAACAGAAAGAAAATGTAGCGGAGTCTTGCAGGTTTTTGCGAATTCAGAATAAAAACTTTTTTTCAGGCTGCTTACAGGAAACAGCTCATCATAATATTCTACCAGATTTTTAATTGATTTCATGATATCAATTATAAATTCACTTTTTCAATAAAGCAATGAAAAATACCTGACATTGCGGCCATATAAAAACAAGGCTGCCATGAAAGCTGCGATCCGCGGCGGTTCCATTTCTGATCGAATCACCACATTCGCTGCATTCATGACAGCCCGGTCACAATCATTTGTTCTTTTTTGCTTCGATCGCTTTTTTTACACCATCAGCAAAAAGAGCATTCTGGTCGGTCCTGAGTTCAACAGAGAACTGCGGAGCACCATCTTCCGCATTGATACGGTAAAGGTTCATAGGATCAGTTGAATAGGCAGGACTTGAAGGATTGTTCACCCACCAGTCAAGGACAGACATTACGCAGAGAGTATACTTTATCAGGTTTGCATTTGTAGCAGCTGAAACCGAAGCATCTCTTTTTGCACCAAGAAGAACATCGATTCTCTTTGATATCGGATTTGGAAGATCAAAATTATATTTGTCCCATGGATTCAACACGCCGAGAACGGTTTTCTTTGCGGCGGAATTCTCATCAATTCTTCTTACGAGAGTCCCGAAGACAGTCCTGATGTAATCAGTTCTTCCATAGAAAGGTTTGTACTTTGTATCGTTGATAGGCTTCTGCAGGACAGGAGCATTGAATTTGAAATGAGGAAGGAAGAAATATTTCATCCTCCACAGAATATTGTTGAGATTTTCTTTTCCAAAATTCGACTGTGCGTAATCTCTCTGTGAATAAAGTGTATTTACATAAGTGCGCAGATAGTCACCAAGTCTTTTACCAAAAAGATCTTCGTAATACGAAATCCAGTCGCTCATGCAAAGATCAAGTTTGTCAGGAATCGATCCGAGGACTTCGTCTGCCTCAATGTTGAAATTGATGTTGCGGCAACCCTTGAAGAAATCCTCAAGGATCAGGATGAGGACGATTGTAACCTGAAGTGGATTTTCAGGATGGATGACATTGAAGCCGTCCACAAAATTATAGATAGGCTGGAAGTAAGGATAAAGGTCAGGGTGGTTTTCAAGATGGAGAAAACCTGCCTTAGGGAACAGCTGGTCAAGAATCCTCAAGCCCATGGTGACGACTTCATTCTTTTCGCCTGCCGTGTGCCGGTTTTCCTTCTTCTTTTCCTCAGCTTTTTTCTCCTCCTTTTTATCTTCCTTCTTTTTCTTTTCCGGAAGCAGAAGGTCGAATTTAGAAATTCCAAGGAACTTAAGGATTTCAGCGATCTTTACCTTGAAAAAATCAGGGAATTCCACATATTCCGGAGAACACATTCTCATGAGAAGTGGATAAAGTCCCTTGATGATCTGGTCATGAAGATAGAGCCATTCCGTAAGTCCCTGCTTTGCAAGAGTCTGCAGCTTTGCCTTGTCGGAATTTGAATAGCCGCCAAGATCGTTGTAGATTTCACGGATAAGAAGCGAAACCTGCTGGTCTCCGATATAGTAGACTGTAAGCAAAAGACGATAGATTGCCCTTGTCACAGGAATGAGCATCGGAACTGTAAGATAGTCTGCCGCATTCTCAACTTCAAGTGCCAGGGTCTTCAGATCCTTGATCTGCCATTTTCCGACTGTTCTGAGGAATTTGAATTTCAGATCGGCTTCCGTCGCAATCTTTGATTTATAGGCATCAGGAGAAATCTGAATGAAAGTCTTGATTGTACTTACAAAACTCTGGATATGGTCGATATGCCTTTTGATAACATAGTCGCCAAGATTTCTCTGAACCTTTTCCTTGTTCTTTGCCGACATTCTGAAAAGAAAATTGAAAAGTCCAAAATCCGGCTTGATGTTGTACACAGACGACATCATGGCACGATCCATAAGCTTCAGCTCATGGGCAGAAATCTCTGGCAAATCTTCATCAGTTTTCACTTTTTTCCCTCCACTGGGTTTTCCGCCTACAAATGCGGAAGACGATGATGAACCATAGGATGCACTTGCGGAAGAAATATCCGAAGAAGTTTTTCCAGAAGCCCTCACGGTGCTTTCATAGTGCTGCTTTCTTTTTGGCATGTTGGAAGTATCCATGGGAGCATATTTTTCCATTAGAACTTCGCCGCCAAGAATTTTCTGCATCTGAGCTGCCTCAGAAGCATCTATTGGTCCGATATTTTTTCGTGTTTTATCAAGAGTACCCGGTTCAAGGGTTCTTTTTGGCGAATTCTGGTCTGACATGAAAAACCTCCTGAAAGTGGATGTAAAAAAAATTACAACCTTATCAAGTAATTTTCGGCTATTCCTGGCAGTGATTTGAATGTTATTTTCTCACCATCGGCAGTAACCAAAGTGCCCTCAAAAGTTCCGTAGATACTCCTATATGTGGTACGCAAAATGATTGCGCTGATTTTTGTAAGTTTTGAAGAAATCGGTGTAAAAGTCAGGTCCACCATGTTTTCCGTGTCCTGAATGACCCAGGTATTGTTGACTCCCATGTTGTGGCTGATTACAACAGGCGGCAAAGGGGTTGCCTTTCCGTCATAGAAAAGAACATTGAGATTGTATCTGTCGGTGTTTACGGCGTCATGGGATTCAGCTGCGATACGGAAGGAAACGTTTTTTCCCTTGATGTTGGCAAACCCGACTACAAATTCTCCATGGGAACGGAATTTCATATATGTTCTTGAAATCGAAAAATTTGAAATACCGGAACTGTCGGACATGGTTTTCTGCTCACCGTTTTTATAGCGCAGTGAAATTGTTCCGTGGGCTGGGAGCGTACAGTTGTACAAGGCGGAACATCTTCTGACCGTTGGATTTGGACGGGAACATGTGAGTTCAGCAAACTGTTCCGCATTGAAATCCCCGGAAATGGCACCATGGGCAGAAGGCCTTACTGAATCACCGTTAAGATCAAAGACGACAGAAAATTTTCCGTGTGATCTGTCCCAGCTGATGCGCGTGTATCTTTTTTTTGAATAGCTTGAAGTAGAAGCAGACTCAAGATTGTGTGGAATGAAACGTTTTCTCATGCCCATTACGGAATGATAGACGAATTTCTGATTTGTCGATTTGTTCCAGAAGATTACTTCCGAATAGCCTATTATCTTTGCATCTACAAAAGTTATACGGCCGATGTATTCCCCGATATCAAAAGTAAAAGTGAGGCGACTTTTTATTCTGAGATTCGTGATGAAAGTTGGAAGCGGAATTGTTCCGTATGGCTTGAAAACGCCACGGATATCAAGACGCTTGGGATGACCTTTAAATGTTCCAAAAACCGGCTTGAAATTCTTGACGAAAGACTCCGGCATTTCACTTATTTCTCTTGTATACAAAATAAAGCCCCTACTTCTTTCTATTATATAAACATAAAACAAAAAAAGCAATTTTCAAGGTTTGTTGTTCTCGTTGTCACAGGGTCCGTGATTAGCAAGATAGATGCAGGACGGTTCGACTATGCTCACCGGTCCTGCGTGTCATAGGATCCCTGAGCAGCGTCGAAGGGTCCGTGATTAGCAAGACAGATGCAGGACGGTTCGACTATGCTCACCGGTCCTGCGTGTCATAGGATCCCTGAAATGGCAGCGTAGCTTCAAGCCGCAACGTCGAAGGGTCCTCTCTCTTGTAGACTTTCAATGATGGCTCTCATTTTTAAGTACGAAGTAGATCTGGTTAAGCAGTTTATGGCATAAAAAGCCCATGGTCTTGAAATGGTTTTTCCCTTGGGAACATCTTTCGCCATAAACCTTCAGGATATCCTTGTTGTGGTTGACATTGACAAATGACGCTATCCATAATGCCCGCCGCAGATAAGGAGAACCTCTTTTGGACATGTGGTTTTCATGGCTTATGAAATTTCCCGACTGCTTTACGGAAGGATCGATTCCGGCAAAGGCTGCAAGTTTTTTTGCGGAAGAAAATCTGTTTATGTCGCCAATCTCACTTAAGATCACAGCACCAAGAACGGGTCCTATGCCCGGCAATTCGGTAAGGCTGCTGTTGTATGAAGAAAAAAATTTTGAGATGCAGCCTTCAAGTACCTTTATCTGACGCTCGTAGAGTTCAATCTGTTCTATCATCTGCACCACCATGAGAGACAGGTTTTCAGATTCCATTATGGCATGAAAGGAATTTTCTGCAAGAAGCTTAAGTAAGCGTGCTTTGCCTTCCTTGAATTTTCCCCGGCTTGCGTTGCTCATTATTGATGAGAGTTCTTCAAGCGGAACTTCTGCAACTGCCCTTGCGCTTGCACAACGTTTCAATATGGCACATGAAGTCTTGCCAAACATGTCAGAGAAAAAATGCTGGTATTCCGGAAAGATTTTATCCATTATGACAACTACCTTGCGTTTTAAATCAGCACAAATGTCTACCATATAGAATCTTTGTCTTGACAGATCTCTTACTGCAAGCAGTTTGTCATCCTTCAGTCTTGTTTCAGCATACTGACCAATTCTTATTACCTGGGCAATGATTTTGCAGTCGACACTGTCTGTCTTTGTCCGTCGTATGTAAAGATTTCTCAATGCATCCGACTGCAGGGGATTGATCACATGGACAACATATTTGCAATCAACAAGCCGTGTATACAGGTTGATCCAATAATGCCCTGTTGCTTCCATTCCGATTTCAAATTGGGATACGTCAGCTGAAATTTCATTCATTTTTGAAAGAAGCAGGCGGAACCCCTCCAGGCTGTTCTGGAACCTGAAGGATTTTCCCATGGGCTTTCCGTTTGAATCTGTGATCAGGGCCTGATGATTTTTTTTTGCGATATCTATTCCAACTATGAACATGTCTTCTCCTCAAAAACAGAAGAACTATCACTACCGGAAATCAGAATTCTGATTCCGGCTGAACTCCTATTCTTATTTTCGGGTTCTTAATGTCCCAAGGAGGCTATCAGGATATTCAAGGATAATTCTCTGTTTTCAAAACGTAGCACAATTGAAAACTAAAATCAATTTTTTACTTTTCCCTCTATTATAAGGAGGCTAAGAGATGAAAAAGACTCTTATCGCAGTAGCTGCAGCAGCAGCATTGACAACATCTGCATTCGCAGAAATCACATTTGGTTCATGGCTTCGTGTACTTGCAGCTCCAGTTGCAAGTGACGGAGACGAAACAGTAACAGCAATGGGTAACTCTTGGGGTTATGGTGCTCGCGTTGCTCGTCTTAACGTAAATGCTGTAGCAGAAGACGGAAAGGCTGGTTTTGACATGGGTATTTACAATGACCTTAACGATGGTCTTTCAACAGGTGACCAGTGGTCAATCTGGACAAAACCAGTTGAACAGGTAAAACTTTCATTCGGTAAGTATGATAACAATACTCTCCGTGGTGATGTTTGCTACGGTTCATGGAACTGGCTCCGCCCAACATCTTCTTGGATTGCAGAAGACGAAGGTCTCTTAATGTCTGGTAACGGTGGCAAGGGTGCCCTTATTGAAGTTACACCAATTGAAGGACTTTACATCCAGGCCCTTATTCCAATTGATACAACAAAACAGAAGGCTGAAGATGTATATAAGAACGCACGCGGTGGTTTTGCTTACAGCATCGACGGTATTGGTAAAATCAAGGGACAGTTGATTCTTAACAACACACCAGAAAAAGCAGCAACAAAAGATGTTTACGGTTGGAAAGATGATGATGATGATCCATCAACAGCCCCTACTTGGACTGTTGTAACAGAAGCAGCAGCAGCTTCTGATTCAGCTCTTGACAAGACAATCGAAGCAGAATTTGACCTTGTTGCTGTAGAAAACCTTTGGGCAGGTTTCGGTGCAAAGTTTAATCTTTGGGACGAAGATGATAATCACAAAGAAGATGAAAAGATCAAACTTGCTCTTGGTGCATCATACCAGGTTAACGACCAGATTAAGGTAACAGCTTCTGGTGCATTCTTTATGTACACAGAAAAGAAAGATGATGGTGGAGTTGACCCACGTTTCCAGCTTGGTGCAGGAATTGACTACAGCTTTGGCAATGGTATAAACCTTGCAGCAGACGTTCGCTATCTTTCTAAGAAAAATGATGTGGACAACACAGACCACCTTGCATTCCTTGTTGGTGCAACAAAGGGAATTTCTTCTAACGGTTATGTTGGTGTTGGTTTCCAGGCACAGACAAACAGCGGAACCTGGGCTAACACTGTAATTAAAGGTGAAGAAGCAAAGGGAGACAAGCTTACATGGGCTATCCCAGTTGCAATGTCTGTATGGTTCTAATCATAGCAAGCTACTGCTAAATGTTTGACTCTTAAAGAGTAAACAGCCGGACCCTCATCAGGTCCGGTTTTTTTTGTTTAAAAATGGACGGTTCGACTGCGCTCAGCAATCCTGCGTACATGCTCAGCGCAATCCTGCGTCATAGGATCCCTGAAATGGCAGCGTAGCTTCAAGCCGCAACGTCGAAGGGGCCGTGATTAAGCAAGATAAATGCAGGACGGTTCGACTGCGCTCACCGATCCTGCCCATAGGATCCCTGAAATGGCAGCGTAGCTTCAAGCCGCAATGTCGAAGGGTCCGTGATTAAGCAAGATAGATGCAGGACGGTTCGACTATGCTCACCGATCCTGCTCATGGTCCCTGAGCCTGCCGAAGGGGCTGCGATTAAGCAAGATGAATGCAGGACGGTTCGACTATGCTCACCGATCCTGCCCATGGTGCCTGAGTCTGCCGAAGGGCGATTATTGCGGCGGTGATTCATTTGACGACGCTGGTTTTTTGTAGTATCTTAGAAACAAGGAAGCGCCCAGACAATTGGTCGTCTCCACATTTTTTGCAATAAGCCGTCCATGTGTGAAACTTTAGTGGGCGGCTTTATTTTTTACTCATTCTTATCTTTCAGGTAAGAGAGCAAAGCTATAATCATGCAGACAACTGTTGCTGCGCATGCAACAACAGCGATAATTCTGTCAACAATCATAACTACCTCCCATCATCATATTTCAGCCAGCTACATTGTTACTGACAGATTGAGTCCGGGAGACGCCGCCTGTCCAGGCACTTCCTATAATATATATAATTGTGAATGGATAAAAATTTACACTTCCGGCGTTTTTATGTCATTTCGGTGATGACAGACGTTTACGTCATTGCGAGCCGCAGGACGGTTCGACTATGCTCACCGGTCCTGCCCATAGGATCCTTGATCCTGCGTCATAGGATCCCTGAAATGGCAGCGTAGCTTCAAGCCGCAACGTCGAAGGGTCCGTGATTAGCAAGATAGATGCAGGACGGTTCGACTATGCTCACCGATCCTGCCCATAGGATCCTTGATCCTGCGTCATAGGATCCCTGAAATGGCAGCGTAGCTTCACGCCACAACGTCATAGGATCCCTGAGCAACGTCGAAGGGGCCGTGATTGGCAAGATGAATGCAGGATACTTCGACTGTGCTCAGCAATCCTGCGTACGGCTTAGCAGTCCTGCACATAAGCTACTTGCAATAACGGGCGGCTTTATTTTTTACTCATTCTAGCCCTACACTTCCACCAGTTTCTTTTTATTCCACTCTTTCTGAAGGTTTGTTGCGTCTTTGATCGTAAGGAACTTTGCGAACATGGGATTCATCATGGAGAAAATCTGCGACAAGGTGATTTTTTCATCACTTGTGAATGATCCAAGGACATAGTCGGCGACATTTCCGTTGGCGGGCTTTCCGACGCCGATGCGGATTCTCCAGAAGTCTGGCGTCCCAAAAGTCTCCTTTGTCGAGCGAAGTCCATTGTGGCCGCCAAGACCGCCGGACCATTTGAGGCCAACAGTACCCAAAGGAAGTTCAATCTCATCATGAACGACAAGCACATCTGAAGCCGGAATCTTGAAAAATCGTGCAGCCTCCCCGATTGCCTGTCCGCTCAAATTCATGTAGGTCATCGGCTTCATGAAATAGATTTTCTTTGGTGCGCAGTCTGGAATCGGAAGAGTTCCGTTATCCCTTTCCTTGATAAGTCCTGCATCCTTAAGCCAGGTTGCAAAAACATCATAGTCGACGCAGCAGAAATCCGCCTTGTATTTTGACTGCCATGAAATTTTATCTGCAAAAGGCAAAGCAGCTTCAAAGAGCCACCCGGCATTATGCCTTGTATCTTCGTATTCCTTTCCGTAATTTCCCAAAAAAGCAACTAACTGAATCATAAGATCATTTTAGTTGATTTCTCCAGGAATGTCACAGGGGCAAAGGGAACACCGGAGTGAATATAACCAGTTCCGGTCAAACTGCGTTTTGCGACCCATTCATATCTCTTCGGACTTCTGTCCGATGCTTTACAACAGCTTGGCGGGAGCACCCCAGAAGGCTTGGCACAGTTCTCTGCGAGAGCATTTTTATATTACTATTTGACTCTATTTCTTTTTCAACAGTCTGATACTGTTCAATATTGTAAGAAGGCACACGCCTACATCGCCGAAGATTGCGAGCCACATGTTCACGAAACCGCATGCGCACATCCCAAGGATCGCAACCTTTACTGCAATGCTGAACCCAATGTTCTGTTTAACATTGACCATGGTCTTCTTTGCAAGCCTTACTGCAAGCGCAACATTCTCGATGTTGTCATCCATGATAACGATGTCTGCCGCCTCTATTGCGGAATCACTTCCCATGGCACCCATGGCGATTCCAACATCGCTTCTTGTAAGGACTGGAGCATCGTTGATTCCGTCTCCAACAAAGACTACAGTTCCGCCGGAATTATTTTTCATAAGGCTTTCAATTTCCTCAACCTTGTTCTGGGGTAAAAGCTCCGCACGCACTTCATCAATGCCAATGGAAGAAGCAATGGTCTGTGCGTTGCTCTCTGTATCACCCGTAAGCATCACTGTTGTTGGAATTCCAACATTGTGGATTTTCTCTATTGCTGCCTTTGCGTTTTCCTTGACCACATCGCTGATGATGATTCTTCCGGCAAACACACCGTCAATTGCGGCATATACAACTGAACCTGCGACATCACTTGCAGCCTCGGACCTTTCATCAAAGCCCTGGACCTTTTCAAGCATCATGAGTTTTCCGTTACCGGCAATAACTTTCTTTCCGTCAACAACACATTTGCTTCCATGTCCGCTGATTTCTTCCGCTTCTTCCACTGTAAGTTTTCCGCAGTTTTCGCAAGCGTGGAAATTCCTCAACGACTTTGAAACAGGATGATCGCTGTAGTATTCTGCATGGGTTACAAGGGCTGCAAGTTCATCCTTTGAAAGATTACATTCTTCTGCAACTTCAACAGCAGTAACTTCATAAACTCCTTTTGTCAAAGTCCCGGTCTTGTCAAAGGCAACTGTTTTTGCACGGGACAAAAGTTCAAGATAGCTTGAACCTTTCACAAGGATTCCGTCTTTCCCCGCACGACCGATTCCAGCAAAGAAACTGAGCGGTACAGAAATTACAAGGGCGCAAGGGCAAGAGACAACAAGCATCTCGCAGGCACGGTAAAGCCATGTCTTGAAGTGTTCGTCCCACCCAAGGATTGTAGGCGGAACAACTGCAACAGCCACGGCAAGAATGCAGACAATCGGAGTGTAAACCTTTGCAAATCGTGTGATGAATTTTTCACTTGATGCTTTTTTCTCCTGGGCATTTTCAATGAGGTCCAGGATCTTAGAAACTGTGCTTTCACCGAATTCCTTAGTGACCTTGATTTCAATCACTGCCCTTGTGTTTACAAAGCCGCTTAGGATTTCATCGCCTTCATTTATTTCACGCGGAACGCTTTCACCCGTAAGGGCGCTTGTATCAACCATAGTCGAGCCCTTTGAAATCATTCCGTCGAGAGGAACAAGCTCACCAGGTTTTACGATGATGGTCTCACCGACTTCAACATCGTCGGCATCAATTTCCATTTCCTTTCCGTCGCGGATCACACATGCCGTGTCAGGGCGAATATCCAGAAGTTCTTCAATGGTATCCTTTGTTTTGTCAGATGCCTTGTCCTCAAGATATTCCCCAAACTGGAACAGAATCATTACGGCGCAGGCTTCCATGTATTCACCGATCACAACGGCACCGATTGTAGCAACCGCCATAAGAAAAGATTCACTGAAACACTTTCCTTTAGAAAGGCTTTCAACTGCCTCGCGGATTACAGGAAGTCCGCAAATAATGTATGAACCAAAATAAAGTGCAAGGTATATTCCGCGAAACACCATCGCATTGTTCCCTGCCGATGGCGCAAAAAATTTTTCAACAAAGATTCCCGCCGCAAACAAAACTGCGGAAAGAATTATTTTCTTAAGCGACATTTCTTCGCCATGTTCGTGATGATGTTCACAGCAACTGCAACCCATAATTTACCTCCTGTTTTTTTACAAACCTCAACGCCAGCACTCTCCCACGTTATTGCAAGCAAAGCACCCTACATCATTGCAAGCAAAGCGCCCCCTCCGTCATTGCGAGGAGCGTTAGCGACGTGGCAATCCACCTGCCGGTTTAGCTTAGGCATGCCTGGACTGCTTCGGCATCCTGCCTCGCAGTGACGTGGCTTTCCTCATTGCAAGCAAAGCGCCCTCCGTCATTGCAATCATAGGCCCTCTCCGTCATTGCGAGGAGCGTTAGCGACGAAGCAATCCACCTGCCGGTTTAGCTTAGGCATGCTTGGACTGCTTCGGCATCCTGCCTCGCAGTGACGTGGCTTTCCTCATTGCAAGCAAAGCGCCCCCTACGTCATTGCAATCATAGGCCCTCTCCGTCATTGCGAGCAAAGCGACCCACGTCATTGCGAGCGGAGCGCGGCAATCCACACTGGCACTTCAGACTTTAATCTCCTAAATGCTCAATTCCGATGTTGAGGATTATTTTTACGTGTTCATCAGACGGATAGTAGACCGCCGATTTTCCTTCCTTCCTGAACTTAACAAGGCCGCTGGATTTCAAGATCCTCAGCTGCTGGCTTATGGCCGGCTGAGTCATGTTAAGGGCCTCTGAAATTTCCGTAACGTTCATTTCCTTTTCAAGAAGCGCATACAGAATCTTTATTCTTGTTGAATCCCCAAAAACCTTGAAAAGTTCCGCAAGATTCACAAGCATTTCTTCGTTTTCTTGATTTATCATATTATTATATAAGCATATAATTATATATAAATCAATGCCTATGCATAAAAAAATGGGGCTTTCGCCCCATTTTTATCCGCTGTACTGGTACACTGGGATTACTCTTTTACACCACCAGCTGTAACACCACCAATGATATACTTTGAAAGTACAAGATAGATGATGATGAGCGGAAGAATTGCAACAGTCATAAGCATGTAGATAATTCCAAGGTCAAACATCATGTAGTCTGCGGAACGTGCATTTGCAATGACGATCGGCATTGTCCAAAGTCGCTTCTTGCTGATTACAAGAGCCGGAACAAAGTAATTGTTCCATGAAGAAACGAATGCAAAGATTGCCTGAACCGCAAATGCAGGTTTCAACATAGGAACTACGATTGCATTGAATGTGAAGAATTCATTGCTTCCGTCAACGCGGGCAGCCTCTACGATTGAGAAAGGAAGTGTTGCTTCCATCGACTGGTACATATAGAAGAATACGATAGGAGCCGCAATTGCAGGGACGATAAGCGAAATGTATGAGTTCATCAGGTTAAGCTTTGTGATGACCTGGATGAAACCGAGTGTGGAAACCTGTGTAGGAACCATCATGACAGCAAGAATGAATCTGAATGATGCCTTCTTGCCCTTGAAGTTGTACATGTAGATGCCGTAGGCTGTCATTGCCGAGAAGTATGTAGTAAACAAAGCTGTGAATGTAGCAATGACAAGGCTATTGCGCATACCAAGAAGAACAGGATAATTGTCACCCTGCTGCTTTGGTCCATGGCCAACGAGATTAATGAAGTTCCTTAATGCGTTTCCGCTTGGGAAAATAGAGAATCCAGACTGAATCTGTGGATGTGCGCGTGTTGCATTGATAAGCATGATGTAGAACGGGAACACTGAAAGGAGAGCAAGCAACCCAAGTACCAGGTAGCAGATATATCTACGGGCTGCAAGCATCTGTGACTGACTTTGAAGTTTTTCCATAATTTACCTCCTATCTCTTGTTCTGGTACTGGCTCATTGTTGTCTTGTAGACAAGGCCGCTCAAAATACCTGTTACTGCAAAGAGGAGTACTGATGTTGCTCCTGCAGGTCCAAGATTCTTGCTTCCAAGGTGAGCGTTAAGCTTCATGATGATTGTCATTGTAGTACGGTCAGGTGATCCAGTCGCATTTGTCAAAATCTGTGGAACGTCGAACATCTGAATACCACCAATCAAAGAAGTAATGAACACGAAGACAAAAATAGGAAGAAGAAGCGGCATTGTAACCTTGAAGAACACCTGTGTCGGTGTTGCGCCGTCGATGCGGGCAGCTTCAAAAAGGCTGTTGTCGATACCCATGACTCCTGCCATCAGAAGGATTGTTGTATTTCCATACCACATGAGGAAGTTCATTGTGGCAACGAGAATACGCGTCCATGATGTATATGTAAGGAATCGGATAGGTTCCATTGGCTGGGCTGATCCGTTTGCGATTGCCATTGCGTTCGACTTGTTTACAAGATCCATGATGAGGATATTGATAGGTCCGTTTGCAGAGAACAAAGCAAAGAAAAGCATGGCAAATGTAGCAGCCATGATGAGGTTTGGAAGATATATGACAGTCTTGAAAAATCCCTGGAACTTGAGGTTGAGTTCAGTATTAGTGAACCATACTGCAAGAACAAGAGAAATTACAATCTGCGGAACAAATCCCATGGCCCACATGATCAGTGTGTTCATGAAATACTTACCAAGACTGTCGCCTGCAGTAAATATCGAAACAAAGTTCTGGAATCCGATAAATTTTGGACCTACAACATTAAGTCCTACGCGGTAATACTCAAAAAGGCTGTATACAAAAGTCGTAACAAGCGGAATGAGTGAAAAAATAATATAAATGATAAAGAAAGGTGCAATGAAAGCATAACCCCAGTTATCATACTGAATGGAATGCTTCTTCTTGGCCTTTACAGTTTTTGCTGTTGCAACAGTATTCTCCATTGAGACCTCTGATAGTTAAAGTGGAAAAAACAAGGATGTAGGATACTTCGACATTGCTCAGCAATCCTACAAACGAGAATGCAGGATACTTCGACTTCACTTAGCAATCCTGCAATATAAAAAAAATGCCGCCTTGGAAAGACGGCATTTCTGAGTCTTTACTTATTTAGAAAGATTTGGATAAAGTTCAAGGATAGCTGTGTAGAAGTTATCCCATGCCTTACCTTCGTCAACCTTTCCGTTGAAGTAGTCAGCCATTGCAGCCTGTATCTTTTCTGTCATACCCTGATCGTACATAGAGATGCAGCTCTTGTCGATAGAAGCAGCAGAATCGATGAATACTGCCATGTGGTTCTGTCCACCGAGGAATGGGTTCTGGTAGTCAGACTTTGCAACTTCGCGCATAGCTGGTTCATTGTTTGTGAAGTCTCCTGCTTCCTTAGCGATGCGAACCATTGTGTCCTTGTCGCAAGTAAGAGTCTTCATGATGTCCTTAACAAGTTCTACGTTGTCTGAACCTGCAGCACCACAAATCCATGTTCCACCCCATGAGAATCCCATTGGACCCTTACAGAATGCCCAGTCACCGTATGAGCCGTTTCCAGCTTCGTTTGGACCGTTTGCGTCATCCTTTGTGTTAGGTGCGAGACAGAAGTCGATGAACCATGCTGGTCCAAAGTAACCGAATACCTTTCCTTCCTTCTTTGCACCCTGGAAGCTTTCTGCTGACCAGAGGTTAGCCTTGTTGTTGTATCCCTTGTCTGTGTAGCTCTTTGTCATTTCAACCCAGCGCTTGATCATTGGATCTACTGTGATCTTGTTTCCTACAACCCAAGGAGTCTTTACGTTGTCAGAGAATACGCGGAATGCATCATCAAAACCAGATACCATGAAGTATCCCTGAGACTTTGCCTTAGCTGCTACAGCGTCAAACTTGTCCCAGTCATTGAGAGCCTTCTGAACTTCTGCTGGATCGTCTGTTCCGAGAACAGCCTTTGCGATTGAACGGCGGTAGATATATCCTGCTGGACATGCCTGCCAAGAAACACCCTTAAGGATTCCCTTTGAATCTGTCATGATGTCCTTTGTATACTTGAACTGGTTTGCAAGGTCAGCGTCTGTAAGACCGATATCCTTCTTTACGTCCATTGTGTATGGAGTATCAACATACTTGAGAGCGTAGTCAGCTTCTACGAGGAAGATGTCTACCTTTTCGTCTGCTGCAGCATCATTCTGTACGAGAAGAACTTCATCAAGCTTGTCCTGATAAGCATTACCCTGGTTAGGTGTCTGTACAAAGTTTACCTTCACATCAGCTGGAACCTTTGATGCATAGTAATCTCTGAAACGTGATGGGAATTCGTCATTCCATACGTAGATGTTGAGAACCTTACCTTCAGACTTCTTTGCTGAAGCTGAATCTCCCGACTTTGAGCAGGAAATGAACATTCCTGCAACCATAGCTGCTGCTACAACCACTGTAGCTGTTAACTTTTTCATGCAATTGCCTCCTTCATTAGTAAATGCATAAATCCCTCATTGTTTTAAGGTCATACCATTATACATCATAGGCCCAATTTTGCAACTAAAAATAGGTAGAAAATTAAAAAATTCAAGGTAAAAAAAGGCGGCAGTCCGTGGTTCCGTTGAAAATATCCCCCAACTGATTATACTAGGTAGCATGAACAATAACTTTTATGACGGAATCATCCTCGACATCGACGGAACCATATGGAACACCACCGGAATCGTGGCAGTGGCATGGAACAAGGCAATCGACCGTTCCGGCTTAGACGCAAAAAAAGTGAACGCCCAGATTCTCCAGGGGGAATTCGGGAAAACCATGGATGTCATAGCCTGCGACCTCTGGCCAAATCTTAGCCGCGAAGAACAGGACAAGCTCATGTCCTACTGCTGCACGGAGGAACAGATAGAACTCAGGAACAACACCCTGGACATAACATACCCGGGCGTAGTCGAAACCATAAAGGAACTTTCAACCATGCAGAACCTGTTCATAGTCAGCAACTGCCAGAACGGCTACATCGAACTGACCATGGAAAAAACAGGCATCACAAAATACATAAAGGATTACGAATGCTTTGGCCGCACAGGAAAGGCAAAGGCGGAAAACATACAGATCCTATGCTCAAGAAACGGAATCACATCTCCGGTATACGTAGGTGACACCCAGGGAGACAGCGATTCCTGCAACCAGGCTGGAATTCCTTTCATATGGGCAAGTTACGGTTTTGGAACAGCCACAAAGTACATCGAGAAAATCGACAGCTTCACACAGCTGAAGGACATAATCAGCGCAAGAAATTCCAACTGAGACAGGAGAAGATTTCATGCTTTACATTTTTGACATGGGCGGTGTCGTGACGGACACTTTCACCCTGAACGACAAGATCTGCAGAGTCCTTGGCATTTCCATCGAACAGCTGAGGGAATACGGAGCAGACCCGTCCATAGACTTCACGAAGGAACCGAATGCGCTTTATTCGCTTTATTCCAGCGGAAAGATCACGACGGAAGAATTCTGGGAAAAATTCAGCGAAAAAAGCGGCATCAAGGTCACCACGGACTGGCTGCACTGGCTTTTCCATCCCGTACTGAATGAAAAAACCGTCGAGATTGTCAAAGCCCTCAGGAAAAACGGCAACAGGGTTGTCTGCGGAACAAATACGGTCACATCTCATTACCTCAACCACATGGAACGTGGAGATTATGCATATTTTGACCAGACCTACAGCTCATGCCACATGGGTGTCTCAAAACCTGATCCGGCATTCTGGGAAATCATCATGAAGGCGGAAAATGTACAGCCCAAAGACTGCGTTTTCATCGACGACAAGAAGCTCAACTGCGATGCCGCCGCCGCAATGGGAATCCATGCAATCCAGTTCACATCAGCAGAACAGCTGGCACAGGATCTGGGCATCAGGCTTTCAGACTGCTGATGTCTTGTAAAGGATGCCCTTTTTTACTAGAATCGAATCATTATGAAAGCAATTATTACTGTAGTTGGTGGTGACAAAGTCGGAATCATTGCAAAGGTATCAACCTACCTTGCAAGCCGTTCAATCAATATTGTTGATATTACACAGACAATTCTCAGCGGAAATTTCGTCATGATGATGATGGTTGACTTTGACAATGCAAAGATTGACATTGATACAGCCAGAAAAGAACTGACGGAAGAAGCCAAATCGCTTGGAGTTGAGGTAAACCTGATGAACGAAAAGGTTTTCACGGAGATGCACCGCATCTGATGGATGCCGCTATCAAGTCAAACCACACATCCAGAAAAGCAAAGGGGCTGTCCCAAAAGTAATTTCAGGGTGGTTGAGCGTAGTCGAAATCACCATATTCAGTGGTCTGGCCATTTCGACATTGCGGCTTTAAGGAAGCTCCGCCGCCATATGCAATGACCCTAGGAAAAATACTTTTGGGACAGTCCTTTTTTTATTTCACGTCAATCGTCATTCCACTTTTTACCGTAGTACTTGTTTCTGTATTCCTTCGGGGTCATGTTTACGAATTTCTTGAAGGTGGCGATGAAATGCGAATGGGAACTGAAATTCAGCGAGATGCTGATGTCGATATAGGACTTGTCCGTAAAGCGCAGAAGACTCTTGGACTCCTCGACCTTTTCACGAAGAATATAGTTCTTTATGGTCTCACCTGTTTCCTTCTTGAACAATGTCGAAAGATATGAAGGTGTAAGCCCCGCAAAATCAGCTATCTCGTCTTCATAGAACTGGTTGTAGATGTTCTCATGGATATATTTTTTTGCAAGCTTGATCTGTGGACTTGATTCGGCATTCCGGATGTCCTTCATCCGGCTGGTGAAGTCAAAGATCATCTCACGGTGAAGCTGGGTGATGCTGTCCTCGCTGGCACATTTGTCCACGTTGCGGATGTAAAGATCGCTCAGGGTGTAGGCAGTCTCAAAAGGGAGTCCAGCTTCTGCACAATAGCGTGTCACAAGGGCAACAGTCACGACAAAGTGATATCGCAGGTTGTTGACCGGCTTGTTTGAAAGCTGCCCCAACCCTTCCTTGGTATCGAGAGGAGTCATGAGTTTCTTTACTGTTTCCAGGTCACCTTTCTTGACGGCGGAATAAAAATTCACCTCGTCCTCATAGCGCGCGTGGTAGATGTTGTTTTCCGTCTGAAAATACAGTGCCTCGTGAAGATCCTTATCCTTATCCATATTCCTAGTATAACACAGAATTCGCAGAATATGCAGGAATTCTTCCCATTGCATAAAAAAAAATGACATATTTCATAAATTTAGTGTAGTTACGGAACTGGCGGTGAAATAAACTTGACACTGAGATAAAAACATAGGACTGCTGTTATTTTGGAGGAATTTATGAAACTTTCATTTACAAAAAAATCACTTGTTTCAATCGCTCTCGCAGCCGTTGCCGCATTCAGCCTCAGCGCACAGAACAAGGCAGGTTACGAGCTTAAGTTTGAAGACAACTTTGACGGAAACAAGCTCAACGAAAAGAACTGGAACTACGAACTTCACGAGCCGGGATGGGTAAACAGCGAGCTCCAGGCTTACATCAAGTCTGACAAGAACGTTTACGTCAAGAACGGAAACCTTGTCATCCAGCCAATCAAGGAAGAGACTAAAAACGGAAACAAGTTTACTTCCGGAAGAATCAATACAATGGGCAAGCATGACTTCAAGTACGGTCTTTTTGAAGCACGCCTCAAGGTACCTAGAGGAAAGGGATTCCTCCCTGCATTCTGGATGATGCCGACTGACGAAAGCAAATACGGATCATGGCCAAAGTGCGGTGAAATCGACATCATGGAAGTTCTTGGCGACAAGCTCAACACATCTTACGCAACACTCCACTTTGGTGAGCCACACACAATGGCACAGAAGACAAAGCTCCTCAAGAAAGGAAACTTTGCTGATGAATTCCATGTGTTTGCATGTGAATGGGAACCTGGCCTCATCAAGTTCTACGTAGACGGTGAGGAAATCGCATCCTTTGACGACTGGTTCACAAAGAAGCTCTATGACGATGAAGAACCATATCCAGCTC
>JAEDDW010000080.1 GCA_016293645.1 Treponema sp.
TTAAGGAGGAAGCATAATGCTCGAAGCAGAAATCCAGAGTTACAAAGATAGAATTCTTGAAACAAGCGGTGTCAACCCTAAGAAGTGCATGGTTTGCGGAAAATGTTCTGCAACTTGCCCTAACTACGATGCAATGGAATACCATCCACATCAGTTTGTTCAGATGGTGGAAAACGGTGAAATCGAACCATTGCTCAAGAGCAAGTCAATCTATGCATGTTTGTCTTGTTTTGCTTGTCTCGAACGCTGCCCACGCCAGGTAGAACCAGCAAAACTTATCGATGCAGTACGCACAGTTGTTGAACGTGAACGTGGCCCACTTCATCTTGATCCTTCTCAGGTTCCTGAGAAACTGGATGAGGATACACCACAGCAGCTTTTGATGAGTGCATTCAGAAAGTACCGCAAATAGGAGCACAGTAGAAATATGGAAAGAATTGGTGTTTTTGTATGTCACTGTGGAACCAACATTGCCGGTACAGTTGACGTAGCAAAGGTTGCAGAAGAAGTTGGCAAGATGCCAGAGGTTGTTTACTCAACCAACTACACATACATGTGTTCTTCTGCAGGTCAGAAGATGATTGAAGACCACATTAAGGAAGACAAGCTTACAGGCGTTGTTCTCTGTTCTTGTTCTCCACGCATGCACGAAAAGACATTCCGTTCATGTGCAGCACGTGCAGGCCTCAATCAGTTCAAAGTTGAAATTGCAAACATCCGTGAACAGACTTCATGGGTTGGCAAAAATATTGAAGAAAATACAGAAAAGGCTATTGCCCTTGCAAAGGCTGCAGTTGCAAAGACTGTCCTCAATACTCCTCTTACAGAAGGTGAAACTCCTGTTACAAAGAGAGCCCTGGTTATCGGTGGCGGTATTGCAGGTATTACGGCTGCCCTCGACATTGCAGATGCAGGCTTCCCTGTAGACATCGTTGAAAAGAAAGTTACAGTCGGCGGAAAGATGGCAATGCTCGACAAGACATTCCCTACCCTTGACTGTGCTTCTTGTATCGTTACTCCAAAAATGACGGAAGTAAGCCAGAATCCTAACATCAGAATTCTTTCTTACTCAGAAGTTGTTGGCGTAAAGGGATACATCGGAAACTTCACAATCGACATCAAGCGCCATGCACGCTATGTTGACGAAACAAAGTGTACAGGTTGTGGTGCATGTATCGAAGCCTGTCCAAACAAGAAGGTTCCAAACGACTTTAACCTTAATCTTGACAACAAGAAGGCAATCTACATTCCATTCGCACAGGCTGTTCCAAAGGTAGCTACAATCGATGCAAATTACTGTCTGCACCAGAAAGCTGCAAAGAACGGCAAGGATGCCTGTGGATTCTGCCAGAAGGCATGTGGAGTTGGAGCAATCGACTTCAACATGCAGGATGAAGTAATCACAGAAAAGTACGGTACAATCATCGTAGCAACTGGTTACAATCCAATTGAACTCACAAAATTCGACGAATATGCTTACAGCCAGAGCCCGGACGTTGTTTCATCACTTGAATTCGAACGCCTCTGCAATGCTTCAGGTCCAACAAGCGGTCACTTGAAGCGCCCGTCAGACGGTAAGGAACCAAAGAACATCGTATTCGTTCAGTGTGTAGGTTCCCGCTGTGCAGCTGATGCAACAAAGGGGCATGAATACTGTTCTAAAATCTGCTGTATGTACACAGCAAAGCACGCAATCCTTACCCGCGACCACTATCCAGACACAAACGTTTGGGTATTCTACATTGATGTTCGTACACCAGGAAAACTCTTTGATGAATTCTACCGCCGTGCAGTTGAACAGTATGGCGTTCACTACATCAAGGGCCAGGTTGGAAAAGTTACTCCACTTTCAGACGGAACTCTCGATGTTCAGGGTTCAGACCTTATTTTGAACAAGCAGGTTCACATTAAGGCTGACATGGTTGTTCTTGCTGCATCTATCGAAGCTGACAAATCAGCTCGTCCACTTGCAACAATGCTTACAACATCCATGGACAACAATGACTTCTTCCTTGAAGCTCATGCTAAGCTCCGCCCTGTAGAAAGCCCAACAGCAGGTATCTTCCTTGCAGGTTGCTGCCAGGGTCCAAAGGATATTCCTGAAACTGTTGCCCAGTCTTCCGGTGCTGCTGCAAAGGCCATCTGTCTCCTCGTAAAAGACAGTCTCAAGACAAACCCATGTACTGCCCATCCAAACGAAAACCTTTGTAACGGATGCGGACAGTGTGTTAATGTTTGTCCTTACGGTGCAATCTCTTATGTTGACAAGGATTTCCGCGGACCAAACAGAACAACAATTACAAGACACGTTTCTCAGGTTAATACAGCAATGTGTCAGGGTTGTGGTGCATGTACAGTTGCCTGTCCTTCAGGTGCCATGGACTTGCACGGATTCTCTAACAGCCAGATTTTGGCAGAGGTTGATGCAGTACTATGAGTGAATCAAACAAGAACTGGACACCAAAAATCGTAGCATTCTGCTGCAACTGGTGTTCTTACGCAGGTGCTGACCTTGCCGGAAACAACCGCCTTGACTACCCTGCAAACGTAAAGATCATCCGCATCCCATGCTCATGCCGCTTGAACCCATTGTTCATTCTCCGTGCATTCCAGCGTGGTGCTGACGGTGTTATTTTGTGTGGCTGCCACCCAGGTGACTGTCACTATTCAACAGGAAACTATTTTGCACGCCGCCGTATGACACTCCTCTTTTCAATGCTCAACTTCCTGGGAATTGAAAAGGAAAGAACTCGTGTAGAATGGTGTTCTGCTGCTGAAGGTGTACGCTTTGCAGGTCTCATGAACGACTTTGTGGCAAAGATTACAGCTCTCGGTGAAAACAAAAAGCTGGAGGACTTGAGATGCAAGAAAAATTAATCGCTCGCGCTAAAGAATTGCTTGCTGAAGGAAAAGTTCAGAAGGTTGTCGGTTGGTCAAAGGGTCTCTTTGAAGACGACATCACACCAGCTGTTTTCTCATCAGCAGAAGAACTTGACAAAGGTTTTGTCTTCAACAAATACTGCAAGGCAAACCTTTCAAAGTATCTCGTAAAGATTACTCATGAAATTGAAGTAAAGAAGAGTACAACACGCATGAACAATACAATGGCAAAGCAGAGGGATCCAAATGCACAGGATGCACCTATCCCTTCTGAAGTTGTTCTTGTATTCCTCAAGCCAGCTGACACATACTCATTTACTCAGCTTCTTAAAGAAAACCGCATTACTCGTGACGATGTTTACGCAATCGGTGTTCCATGTCAGGATACTCTTGACGGTGGAGCTGCCTGTGGTCCATGTGCCGGAAAGACACACGTTTCCTGCGACGAACTCATTGGAGCTGAACCAGGACAGGTTTACCAGGGCGAAAATAAAACAATGGAAATGGTTGCAAAGATTGAAGCCATGACAGACGATGAAAGATTCGAATTCTGGCGCGGTGAAATGTCACGCTGTATCCGCTGTAATGCCTGCCGCAACGTTTGTCCTGCATGTACATGCGAAAAGTGTGTATTCGACAACAATGCCCTTTACACAACACAGAAAGTTGCAGAAACAAGTTTCGAAGAAAACCTCTTCCACATCATCCGCGCATGGCACGTAACAGGCCGCTGTACAGGTTGTGGAGAATGTTCAAGAGTTTGTCCACAGGGCATTCCTCTTCACCTTTTGAACGGAAAGATGGCAAAGGATATCAATGAAATCTACGGCCCATACCAGGCTGGTGCTGACATGGAATCCAAGCCTGCAATGCTCCGCTTTGAAGAAAATGACCCAGAAACAACAATCGTTTACGACAGATCTAATAACGGAGGTGCAGAATAATGCTTTCTATTTCTAAAGATAAGATCGATTCATTATTTGAACTCATCGGTTCAAAGCAGCCTTTGTATCTGCCTGTTGACAACAATGCAGGAACTGCCGACTTCCAGAAATGGGAAAAAGGCACAAAGCTTTCTTCAGCCCTCAAGACAGTTCGCTCAGCAAAGGACTTCTTCTTCCCAAAGACAGAACACATGGTTTCTTACCAGATGAACGGTCAGGAAGTTAAGGTTGAAGATCCAAGAAAAGATGTTGAAGATTTCGTAATCTTCGGTGTAAGGGCTTGTGATGCAAAGGGTTTTGAATGCATTGACGGTGTTTACCTTAACATGAATCCTGTTGATTCATACTACAAGAACCGCCGCGACCACGGAACAGTAATCGTTCTTGCATGTAACGAACCTGCAAAGACCTGCTTCTGTACTTCATACAAGATTGACCCTACTCTTGCTTCTCCAGCTGGAGACGTAAGCTGCTGGCTTGCCGATGACAAGTACTACTTCCAGGCAAACACAGAAAAGGGAAAGGCTTTTGTAGAAAACGCAAAGTCTGTACTTGCAGATGCTGCAGATTCAGCAGTAGACGCAGTAAAAAAGGACATTGCTGCAAAGGTTGAAAAGCTTCCATTTGCTCACCTTGACCTTTCAAAGGTAGGTGACGTAAAGCCTGAACAGATGATGAAGATCTTCAATTCCAAGATCTGGACAAAGGTTTCAGAAGCCTGCGTAGGTTGCGGAACTTGTACTTACGTATGTCCTACCTGTATGTGTTTCGACGTAAGGGACTTCAAGACAAACAACGGAATCCGTCAGATCCGCTGCTGGGATTCCTGCATGTTCAACGACTTTACACAAATGGCTGCAGAAAACCCACGCCACACACAGAAGGAACGCTCACGCCAGCGCTTCATGCACAAGCTTGTTTACTACCCGATGGCACACGAAGGAATGTTTTCTTGTGTAGGTTGCGGACGCTGTCTTGAAAGCTGCCCTGTAAACATGAATGCAGTAAAGGTTCTCAAAGCAATTTCTGAATCTGATGATATCTAGTAAGGAGAAAAGAATGGAAAAAAATGAATCATTTATTCCTTACGTAGGAAAAATTATTGACATTAAGCAGGAAACTCCTGATGTTAAGACATTCCGTGTAGTTGGTCTTGACGGAAAGAAACTCTTTGAACACATTCCTGGACAGTGCGCAATGCTCATCGTTCCAGGTGTCGGTGAATCAATGATTTCCATCACTTCATCTCCAACAATGCAGGATGCAATGGAATTCTCTATCAAGAGATGTGGTTGTGTTACTGAATGGCTCCACAAGGCTGAAGTTGGCCAGCAGATCTGTCTTCGCGGACCTGTTGGAAACGGATTCCCAGTAGAAGGTGCCCTCAAGGGCAAGGACATTCTCGTTATTGCCGGTGGTATCGGTATTGCTCCAGTTCACTCTGTAGTAAACTACATGATGGACAACCGTGCAAACTACGGAAAAATCCAGGTCATCTATGGTGCCCGCTCAAAGGCTGACCTTGTTCGCCTTGATGAAATGCAGAACTCATGGATGAAACAGCCAAACTGTTCTATCGACATTACAATCGACCGTGCAGAAGAAGGCTGGGATGGACACGTAGGATTCGTTCCTCCATTCATTACTGAACTCAAGCCTGATGCAGGCATGACAGTAATCATGTGTGGACCTCCAATCCTCATCCACATGTCGCTGAAGATTTTGAAGGATCTTGGATTCAAGGACGAGCAGATCTTCACAACAATGGAAATGAGAATGAAGTGCGGTATCGGAAAGTGCGGTCGCTGTAACATCGGTGACAAGTTCGTTTGTAAAGACGGTCCGGTATTCAGCTTTGACCAGTTGGGTGAATTACCACCAGAATACTAATCAAAGGCCCTGAGCCTGTCGAAGGGCCGACATCAAGCAATTGATTGTATGGGTTACTTCGACAAGCTCAGCGACCCTGTCTTTTTAGGAGAAAAAAACTATGGCAGAAAAAGAAATGGCCACAATCTACATTTTTGGCAAGAAATACAGCGTTCCTGCAGAACTTACAATCATGAACGCTATGGAATACGCAGGATACCAGCTTAAGCGCGGTTGCGGTTGCCGCAACGGTTTCTGTGGTGCCTGTGCAACAATCTACCGCATCAAGGGAACAAACCAGCTCCAGACATGTCTCGCATGTTCAAAGAAGGTTGAAAACGATATGTACATCGCAACCCTTCCTTTCTTCCCTCTCGTAAAGCAGGTTTACGACATCAACACAGTAAAGCCAGAACAGTCAATCATGATGCAGCTCTATCCAGAAATCTACTCATGTGTTGGATGTAACGCTTGTACTCGTGCATGTCCACAGAGCCTCAACACAATGCAGTACATCGCTTACGCTCAGCGCGGTGACTTTGCAAAGGCTGCAGACCTTTCATTTGACTGCGTAATGTGCGGATGCTGTTCTTCACGCTGTCCAGCAGGAATCAGCCACCCACAGGTTGCAGAACTTGCACGCCGTATCAACGGTAAGTACCTCCAGCCACAGACACAGCACCTCATTGACCGTGTTGCTGAAATCGAAGAAGGAAAGTGCGAAGCTGCTATCCAGGAAATGATGAACAACTCCATCGAAAAGATGAAGGAATTGTACAACAACCGCGACATCGAAAAGTAGTCACAAAATCGCCTTCCCTGGCGATTTTGTTCAGACAGTTTCGCCAAGGCAAAACTCGCAGGTTGTTATACAAAAACATTGGACGCGACCTTCATGTCGCGATAAAAACCTTAATACTAAGAGGTAACATTACATGTACGGAAATTACTTAGACGAAGCAGCAAAGATTGTTGCAGAAAAGCGCGAAGAAAACCTTAAGTTTGAACATGCTCGCCTTACAGCAGAGGAAAAAGATCAGATTCTCAAGGAATATCATCCAGACCGCATTGCAAGCGAATTTACAGAACTCAAGATTGGTCCTAACAAGGGACAGAAAGCTCCAATCCAGCTTACAGAAATGCTCCAGGCAAAACCACGCATTGCTCCAGAGCACATTGACCTTACACACGTAGACTATGAGACAGACGTTCTCGTAATCGGTGGTGGTGGAGCCGGTACTTCAGCTGCAATCATGGCATCTGAAGCAGGAGCAAAGGTTCTCCTTGCAACAAAGCTCCGTGTTGGTGATGCTAACACAATGATGGCAGAAGGTGGTATCCAGGCTGCTGATAAACCTAACGATAGCCCGGCACAGCACTACCTTGACTGTTTTGGTGGCGGACACTTTGACGGAAAGCCGGAACTCGTATACACACTTACAAACAAGGCTCCATCTGTAATCAAGTGGCTCAACGACCTTGGTGTTGAATTCGACAAGGAAGCTGACGGTACAATGGTTACAACACATGGTGGCGGAACAAGCCGCAAGCGTATGCACGCATGTAAGGACTACTCAGGTGCTGAAATCATGCGCACACTCCGTGACGAAGTTTTCAACCGCCCAGACCAGATTACAGTTGTAGACTTTACAGCTGCAGTTGAACTCATCAAGAATGACAAGGGTGAAGTTTGTGGTGCTGTTCTTGAAAACATCGAAACTGGTGAAGTTCGCATTGCAAAGGCAAAGGTTGTAATCATCGCAACTGGTGGTGCTGGACGCATGCACTATCAGGGATTCCCAACATCAAACCACTACGGTGCAACAGCTGACGGTCTTGTTATGGCATACCGCGCAGGTGCAAAGCTCCTTTATCAGGATTCTCTCCAGTATCACCCGACAGGTGCTGCATACCCAACACAGATTCTCGGTAAGCTTGTTACAGAAAAGGTTCGCTCCCTCGGTGCAAAGCTCATCAACAAGAACGGTGAAGTTTACATCCACCCTCTTGAAACACGTGACGTTAATGCTTCTGGTATCATCAAGGAAGTTCGCAACGGACGCGGTGTAGAAAATGATGTTCAGCCTGCTGTATGGCTCGACACTCCAATGATTGAAATGATCCACGGAGAAGGAACAATCCTCAAGTCAATTCCTGCAATGTACAACATGTTCATCAAGTACGGAATCGATATCCGCAAGGAACCAATCCTTGTTTACCCAACACTCCACTACCAGAATGGTGGTGTTGAAATCGACAAGACATGCCACACAAACGTTGCAAACCTCCTCGTTGCAGGTGAAGCATCTGGTGGTGTTCACGGAACAAACCGCTTGATGGGTAACTCACTCCTCGACGTTGTTGTATTCGGTCGTGAAGCTGGTATCGAAGCAGGAAAGATGTTCAAGAACATCAGCCTTTCTGACACAAGCAAGATGAACCTTGACCATGTTGTAGCTTTCGAAAAGGAAAGAGCAGCAGCTGGAATCACAGGTGATGTAACATCTCCAAAGGTTCTCCCAAGCTACACACACGGAAACAAGGAATTCGAAAAGAAGCCTTTCCC
>JAEDDW010000081.1 GCA_016293645.1 Treponema sp.
TATATGCAGGATTGCTTAGAAATCCAGGACTGCTGAGCCTGTCGAAGCATCCTGGGACATATGCTATATACAGAGCTGCTTTATTTTGTTGCAAGCTGAATCAAAATCTGACAGGCCTTACACATTTCATCAAGGCTTGCCCACTCGTCGCGGCTGTGGAAATTATGACCGCCAGTAAAAATATTCGGTGTCGGGATTCCCATTTCTGTCAGACGGCTTCCATCTGTTCCGCCTCGGATCGGAACGAATTTCGGCTCAACACCTGCGGCTTTATATGCGGCGATAAGATTTTCCACAACCTCAGGAGCTTCATCCATTTTTTCTTTCATATTCAGATACTGCTGAGTGTGGGTGACTTTTGCCATTCCGCCAAAAGATGCAGCCGTACTGCGGGCAAGCATTTCAACTATTTCACGGCGGTTTTCCATTTCCTTAAGGTCAAAGTCCCTAAGGAACAGAACGACCTTTGCTTTTTCAATGGAACCTTCCACAGACATGGGAGCATAGAACCCCTGGTATCCGTCAGTTGTCTCCGGCCGTTCCGTGCGCGGAAGATTTTCAAGGAAATTTGAGGCCATGCTTACGGCGTTGACCATAACTCCACGGGCAGTTCCCGTATGGCAGGCAACTCCGGTGAATTCTATTTCAGATTTCCATGCGTTGAAACATTCGATCTCAAGCTCACCAAGAGATCCGCCGTCGACGGTGTATGCGCATCTGGATTTAAGAAGCCCAAGCGGAACCTTGTCCATGCCATGACCAGTTTCTTCATCAGGTGAGAAAATCACTTCAATCCCGCAGTGCTTTGTTTCCGGATGACTTTTAAAATATTCAAGGGCAGTCATGATTTCCGCAACACCGGCTTTGTCATCCGCACCCAGCAAAGTTGTTCCGTCTGAACGGATGATTGTGTCTCCGTTTTCCTCGGCAATCTGCGGATTCACGTTGAGGCCGCTGACTTCATCCACAGTGTCGATATGGGCAAGCAGACAGATTGATTTTTCATCTCCATCATTCGCCGGCAGAAAACCATAGGTGTAGCAGTGTTCCGTAGTCTGTACATTCTCAAGACCAAGGGACTTCAATTCTTCGCAGAGAATTTTTGCCATCTCAAACTGCTGGGGTGTACTTGGAATTACGCCTTCATCAGCTTTGTTGCTGTCGCTCTGACTGTAGGCCTTTACATATTTTATGAAACGATTTAAAAGAGAATTTCTGATGTTTTCCATTGGAACATGATAAATTTAAAATGCCAAAATTTCAATTTATACGCTGCTGAACTGAAGGCAGCTTTCAAAGCGACGGCAGGCTAGACGATTTTTTTCAGGCAGTCAAAATATTCCGGAGAATAATTCTGGGAGTATCCTTCAAGTTCCTTGAGTGCATTCTCACGCGTAAAAACTTTTCTGTAGGATCTTCGGCTGACAAGGGAAACATAGGATTCAGCAACACGGATCATCTGCGCAACCTGTGGAATTTCATCCGCCTTGAGACTTTCAGGATAGCCGGAACCATTAAAGTTCTCATGATGGAACATGGCAGCTTCAAAAAAAAGGCTGCGGATTTCTTCCGGAACAAAAAGCAGATGTTCATAGCTGTTCATGATATGGGCCCGCAGAGTTTTCCTCTCACCCGGCGAAAGAACTTCCGCATGGAAAAAAATTGCGTTTACATCAAGAAAACCGACATCATAAACCATGGCAGCACATGTATAAAGAATCGCGGTCTTTATCTCAAATTTGTAGAAGGCACTCATCTTCCATATGATCTGGCTCACAAGCTTTGAGTTGTTTTTTCTGTTGGTGTGGAAATCGATTTTCGCACCAAGAATGACACAGTCAAGAATAAGTTTCCTGATGGACTTTTTTTCTTCTTCATTGCATTCAAGATTGTCTATGGACTTGAGTACATTGAGATTCTTCAAATACCTCTCAGACTGTTTCAGGACAACAAGACGTGTCAAAACATAGATCAAGACCGACACTACAAGAACCACCAGGGAACCAAGAAATGCGATCCTTAAAATTGAGATGATTATGCTTGCGGAAATTCCAGGAAAAAGATCCTCAAGAAACGGAATCACTTCCCTGGCAATTTCATCCCTTTCACTCATAGACAATTCCGTTCAGGAACACCAGGCGTCATATTTTTCACACTCAAGGATTTCCTTCGCCTTCTTTACGCTTTCGGCAGTAGGGCTTTCAAGATCCTTAAGGGCATATTCAATTCCAAGATCCTTGTATTTAACCGCACCAAGTCCATGATACGGAAGAATTTCCACACGTTGAACGTTTGAAAGGGTACGGATGAAGTCACGGGTTTTGACAAGGTATTCTTCCTTGTCCGTGATTCCAGGAACAAGAACATGGCGAATCCAGATCGGCTTTTTGATTTCATCAAGGTAGGCAAACATCTCGCGAATGTTCTTACCGCTCTGCCCCGTAAGCTTTACGTGCTCGTCTTCATCGATGTGTTTGATGTCCATGAGGAGTGTGTCTGTAACTTCCATAAGCTTCTGGAATTTTTCAAACCACTCGCCTTCCTTTGTGAATGGTGCGCCGGAAGTATCGATGCATGTGTTGATTCCACGCTGCTTTGCCTTTGTAAAAAGCTCAAGAAGAAAATCCAGCTGGAACAATGGCTCGCCACCGCTTACAGTAATTCCGCCCTTGCTGCCCCAGTAGCTCTTGCAGCTTTCGGCCTCATCAAGAAGCTGTTCTGCAGTATAATCCTTTCCATCAGCAAGATTCCATGAGTCAGGATTATGACAGTACTTGCAGCGAAGAGGACAACCTGCAAAGAAAATGATGAAGCGAACACCAGGTCCGTCTACACTGCCAAAAGATTCAAGCTGAAATACTTTACCCATAAAAAGGCCTCCAATACACAATTCTTTTCTATCGGTTTAATAATAGAAAATAGTTGCAAAATTGTGAAGTCTCTATGAAAACAAAAAGGGGCTGTCCAATAAGTATTCATGCCAGGGTCATTGCATATGGCGGCGGAGCTTCCATAAAGCCGCAATGTCGAAATGCCCGATACCACTATATGTGGTGGTTTCGACTAAGCTCAACCACCCTGAGATTACTTTTGGGACAGCCCCGGGAGAGCAACCTACGCCATTACACTGGAACTATTCATTTCTTTGTAAAATAACCATCATTGCAGTCTGCACCAGCAAGTCTGCTTGTATCAAAGCTGCACAGATCCAGTTTTGCCAAAGCATAACAGTTGCAGAACATATAGGACATATCTGTAACAAAAGAAGTATCAATACCGCTAAAATCAACGCTCTTTAGGGAATAGCAGTTGGAGAACATAATCGTTAATTTCTTCAGGAGCACCAATCCTAAAGTCCTGTTTCTTCATACTGCCGGAACCACCGTTTGAATCAAAAGAAACAGTGTATGTTGAAGCAGCATTTGCTATTATTTGTATCAATACAAATAAAAAAGCCTCATTTGAAGCAAAATACCTTCAAGCGCATCTCACTTCATTATCACTTTTTTATTATTTACAATGAAAAAAGGGACGTCCAGCAAGCATTTATGTTAGAAGTCATTGAACTTGTCGAAATGACCCCTAACACACTACCTACGGTGGTTTCGACAGGCTCAACCACCGTAGGACATACTCTCAGGACATCCCCTTTTCTGTTAAATCTACTTTCAATAGATATTAGTTAGCACCAGTTAATGATGCAGGAGTAAATATTACATTCTGTGCCTTTTCCTTAGATGCAACAACAATATAGCTATATGAAGCATTTGTGCTTACATTAGGATCTGTGAATGTGTAATCAATATAGTCCACATAAGCAACATTTTCTGTTTCAACAGAACCATTAACCAACTTATTAATTGACCGAGAAACAGTTTTTGGAGATGGAGCTGCACTGATAGAAAGCTTTTCATATACAAGTTCTGTCAAACTGTCAGAAAGTGTAGCACGGTACAATGTGTAATTGATATCGTCTGAAGTTTCAGCATCTGTATAACCAACAACCAATCCATCAAGGAGGTCTCCTGCTGAACCATAAACAGCAGTAAGATTCTGAGTATCCTTTTTAAATGTAACTTCTACATTTGAAGATGCAACACCTGATGTCGCAAACGAAGCTGTAACAAGTGGTTTTGTCTCATAGATTGTAACAGTTTCTGCTGTATCAATCTTAATGTAACTGACAGCAGTAGAGTTAGAAACCTTGTTTGCATTGTTTGTCTTAACAACCTTGTATGCATATACACTGTCTTCAACATTATCCTGCTTTACAACACCCTTGTATGTAACTGTTGTCTGTGTAGGATCATATACTCCATTAGACTTCATTGCTACTGTTCCAACATTTACCCAATTTTCTGTGTCAGCAACAAATGTGATTGTTCCGTTGGTCATATCAGTCTTAACGCTAGAATATGTTCTGTAAAGTTCGTATGTGTAATTTTCAACTGAATCAGAAGCAATATCAATATCATCAGAAACGTTAATAATGATATCATTTTCGATTACTCTCTGAGAAGATGGAGTAGCATTAGTGCGAGAATCATCGTATGCAGCAAGTGAAAGTTCTGGTGCAGAAACTGTAGCATCATCTACTGTTACAGCTCTAGAAATCTTGTAGATAGATTCCTTACCTTCTTCGCTAACCTTTACGCAGAGGTATGTCTTACCAACAGGTACGTTAGCAGAGTAGTTGTAGTACTTCATTGCAGTTGTATCACCTTCAACCTTCCATCCTTCGAGCTTTTCTGTGAAGTCACTTGCCTTTGGAGTTGTGTTTTCAAGCGTGTCACCCTTCTTAACTGTGAGAACACGTGCTTCGAATGTCTGATTTACGTTATCAAGTGTAACTGTCCACTTGATGTCGTTTTCAAGCTTGTCTGCATCAAGTGTTGATGGTGTACCTGCAGGATCTATTGTTATTGTTGTCTTGGCAAGTGTTGCTGCATCTACTTCCTTTGTACCATACTTAGCACCAAACTTTGTTCCGTCTGTGAGGACAACTGCATATGTATATTTCTTTGTGCTGTCTTCGATTGGATCATCAACAACATAAGAATCGTCGCTGAGGGCCTTTACAGGAGCTGCTACAGCTACATAATCTGTACCAAATGACTTTCTGTATACCTTGTAAAGTTCTGTACCAGCCTTAGCACCATTATCAAGACTACCTGGTGTAAATACAACACGAATATTCTTCTTTGCTGTGTCAGTATAACCAGCTGATGTAATATCTGTATCTTCAACACCATCACCAAGTCTTTCGTATGTTACTGTACCAGCCTTAATGTAATCTACAGTTGCGAAGTAACCATTCTTTGAAACTGCCTTTACCCATACTGTCTGTGTACCTGCACTAGCAAGATTATCTGCTGTAACTGGGAGAACAGAATCATTTACGATTGTATCTTTATTTGCAGACCAAGATTCAACCTGAGTTACATCGTATTCATTACCCTCTACAGAAGTAACAGCATATGTCAAATATGCCTTTGCATTGAAAGCAACGCGAAGCTGTGCATTATCATTGTAGATTTCAATATTATCAGCGCTGATCTTCTTGCTGTCATCGATTGTCTTAGGCTTCTTTCCGTCGTATCCGTCTTCATAAGCAGCAAGGTTCAATGCTGATGTAGAAGCTGGTGGGAGGATACCTGTTACAGTAGCCTTTCCTGTAGCACTGTCAAATGTTACAACTTTGCGAGTAGAAACATTACCGCGAGCCATAACTTCATAGGTATAGCTAACGTTGTTCTGAACATCAGTATCTACATAGCAAACATTTACACCAACCTGAACAATGTCCTTGTCTGTAGCTTTACCAGTTTCATAGCGGTAAACTTCATACTTTTCAGCACCTGGAACTACGTCCCAAGATACAAGGTTAACTCCAGGATAAGCCTTTGCTGTTACCGATGGAGCCTTCAAGTTGATTACTGTGTCAACTCTTCCGTCATAATCACTGCTACCGTCGCTACAAGAAGCGAGGAGCAATGCAGAAGCAATAGTCAAAAGACCTGTTGCCTTCAAAAAGCATTTTTTCATAATGCCGTCTCCTTTCCTTAAGAATTTTGATATCCCCATGTTACCATTAATCAACCAAATATGCAACAATTTTCTAATAAATTTCTAATAAATTTCTAATTTTTCTAATTTTTCTAATTTTTCTAATTTTTTCCGATTCAAAGTTATCTAAATAAGTCTTCGCCGCTGACAAGGTGCATATTATTTTTTCTTGCAAATTCTTTTGCCTGTTCTGTAAATCCTGCCCACGAGAAATACCAGCAATCAATTATTGCATTTTCCTTTTTCGTCAAAGACGACAGATCTTTTAAACGATGTTTTTCCAAAGCAGAATCGTTTACTTCACTGTTATGAAATTTGCATTCCGCACTAATTAATTGTGATTTATCTTCATTTGCTGCAACAATATCTATTTCTGTATTTTTATCCCACCACCTGCCAATCTGAGTAAATATAAATGGAAGTTTGTGATTATGATTCTGAACTCTAAGCCATTCAATACACACATTCTCAAAGCTTGCAGAAGCATACTCGTTAAACTGTGGTTCAATGACTGAATCATAAATATTTTCCCAGTCTCCAAATTCAAGTGACGATAGATTTGGAAATACAAATTTATACCAGAAGCAAAAGAAAGAATCTTTCAATCGATACAGACCGCGCTGAGCATTTTGCTTTTCTTTTTCCGATGAAAGAACAGGAAACTCTCTTAGAGCAATACCCAGTTCTATAAGATTTTTAAGATATACAGATAGTTTTCCCTTTTCGATTAATGTGGATTGCTGAATTTCATTAAAAGCTGTTTTCCCGCTGGCTATAGATTGAATTATTGTATTGTAAGTTCCGGGTTCCCTAAGTTCCTGTCTCATAAGGAATTCTGGTTCCGAATAAAGAATAGACCCTCGCTTTAGAACGGAACTGCAAATGTTCTGCTTAAGATCCTTAGAATCATCAAACTGCGAAAGATAATAAGGAATGCCACCAAGAATTGCATGGGCAAGCACCTTATCTCTATTATTCCAGTTGGGGAAAAATTTTACCGAATCAAAATAAGGCATTGGAAGCATTTTGTAGATACCGGTAGCACGACCATAAAGAGGATTCTTTTCGGATAAGATTTCTTTTTCAATATAACTCATTGCACTTCCACAAAGAATTATCATTACATTGGAGTCCTTGAATTCCGTATCCCAAAGCTTTTGAAGAATTGAAGGAATTTCTGGATTTTCTTTTGCCATGTAAGGAAATTCATCGATTACAAGAATCTGTTTTTTACCACCCAATACCGGGATGTCTTTTACCGCAAGAAGTGCCTGCTCCCAATTAGAAAATTCAGTAACATATCTTCGCTGTGGTATATCAAAAGAAAGAAGTTTTTGGCTGAAGTTCTTCAACTGTGCGGAATCTTCAGTCTGTGTACAAGTAAAAAACACAGGATTTTTGTCTTTACAGAAATGAGAAATGGTTTCCGTTTTTCCAATTCGTCTACGCCCATATAAAATTACAAGCTGACCACCTCTTGATTCATACTTTTCCTGTAAAAAAGCTAATTCGTTTTTTCGAGCTATAAAACCGTTCATAACATCAGTATATTTGTCAAAACACAATTTGTCAATTTATGTTTTGACAAATATAATAAGCAAAATGGAGTTTCCTACAAAATTCAAGAAGACAAAAAAAAGCCCCCGTGACTGAATTTTCATCCAATCACGGGGGGTTCGCAAACTCATCTACGCAGCATAGCTGCTACCGAGTTTTCGTTGCCGAAAACTCGCGGACTCTTAAGCAAACTGTCATCTTACAGAGAAGCATGACATGTTCTTGCTATTACGTCGTCCTGCTGTTCCTTTGTAAGGTTGATGAAGCGAACTGCATAACCTGAAA
>JAEDDW010000003.1 GCA_016293645.1 Treponema sp.
AAAGGGATAAACCATATCTTTCACCTCGTTTTTGAGTAGGATTCATTATAGCATACCATAAAAAAAACGGCACCCTGCCTTAGCAGGGTGTCGCAAAAAGTTTTAAACCGTGGAATAAAAACTAGCGCATCTGGGCGGTTTCGATGTTACCGTCAACACCATCAATGGCCGTAGAATAACCAAGAACAGCGTTCTTTGACCCGTTACCCCAAGTCCAACCCCAGCTAGCATGATTAGAATTTGTACCAGTAGTAGATGCCTTTAATACACCCGCATCTTTCCAAACTGCAACATTAATTTTGTTATATTGTCCGTTTGCTTCCTCATTGATTGTACTTGATGTAGGCACAACAATACACTCCCAATCACCAGTTACCTTATCTGAAACAGAACCAACTGGAGCAGCATTACTTGTATTAACCTTGTATGCATATTTTGGTCTTACAGAGCTTGATGAGTAATAACCAATGTATGGTATTGCATTTCCATCAGCAGTATCATAGGCAACATCAATAGTAAGCTTGTCACCAAGAACTCCGCAGGAATCTACAACACAAGTTTTAAAATCTCTTGAGTTTGTTGCTTTTCCCTTTATATCACTATCAAGATATGCATATACAAGATCCAGTGTCTGTGGGTCATAGGCAGCAATATGAATACCTCCTTTCTTATCTACTGCAAGCTGGCAGTAGTTTCCTGCCTTTTTCTGGTTACCAGTAAATACCGTAACAGGATCAGACCAACCAGTTGCCGCAGTATCTCCTCCACGTAATGTTGTTGGAGTATCATTATATGAATACAAAAGTTTTGAACCATCATACCATACAGCAACTACAACATCATCAACAGTCGCTCCCTCATTAGAAACAACTCCAATACTAACATATTGACCTGGCTTCCTGTTTGTTGTATTTGTTATTACCTGAACCTCTCCATTACGATAATCAAGTCCCTTTAATGGCATATTGTCTTTATCATTACCACTTCGTTTGTTGGTAATATAACCATTCGTAACTTTATTATCCTTTAAGAATGTATTATCGGAACCTTTTTCCTTATCAGTACCATACGCACTATTTCTTTTGTTTACTGCATGTCTAAATCGAATCTGATTTGCAGCAGAATCATAATAAGCCATATACAAATAAGTTTGGTTATTATGAACAGCAGTTGCCAAAGAAGGAGACTTAAACCTCTGCTTTACAAATTTTGATTTACCATCAATTGTTAAACCGATCTGGTCTAAAACAATCGCATTCTTTACATCCATAGAACCACGCTGACCTGTTTCACCCATATCCCATTCACTTGAAACAAGAACGAAATGATCTGCACTACCGCTATTAATGTCTCCACCAG
The DNA here is from genome assembly GCA_016293645.1 of Treponema sp. Classification (GTDB taxonomy): domain Bacteria; phylum Spirochaetota; class Spirochaetia; order Treponematales; family Treponemataceae; genus Treponema_D. The sequence continues at coordinate 1,360 of JAEDDW010000003.1, forward strand.
CTGCTACACCAAAAGAATGTCCCTGAGAATCATAGATAAATTCTGTTGATGTAAAGAAGTCATAGGAACCCATCCACCTGTCATAAGAAGTAGGTGTAAAACCACCGTTATTGTTATCTTGCATATTAGTACTATCATCATTACGCCTTGCACCACGAGCCATAGCGAAATACTGCGATCCATCAACATATGCAAAGCCAATAACACCTGTACTTGGGTTAATTCGCATACGAGGCTGAATTGCCATACCACCACCAGTTGCTTTTGCAGCAGTTTTATTGAATTCCCAAACTGCAAGTTCAATATCATCTGTGAGGCGGTTGTTGTTGTATCCATTTGGCTGACGGTTGTAGTAATTGCTGTAGATTTCCTCATCCCCCTCTTTCTTTGTTGCCGCAACCGTTTCCTGATAATTACCTCTTGCATCATTATTATTTATATTGTTCATTGCTGAAACATCGTTAACAGATAAAGTTACTTTAACACTTTTAAGATCACCGATAGAGAGAACATTATCTGTTTCTTCTGTATCGTCACTATCAATCTTCTTTTTAGCAAGTGTAACTGTAGTTGTTCCATCTGAAACTGTCGCAACATTTGTTCCAATATTAAATCCTTCAATTGCAATATTTTCATCAGACCTTACAGTGTAGCGTCCCAAAGCGGAACGGCTGTGTGCTGTTGGGAATGATTCATCCAAGATATCCAAACTTGTAGTTACCTTAGTCACATACGGAACAACATCCACAGAATATTCTGCATTGTGTCTTGTTCCGTCTTCTTCGGAATCTATGTTCTTTATTCTTTCTGAAGAGTCGTTATTGCTTGAATCATAAGCAGTTACAGAAAGTTTTTCACCGATCTTTGCAACATTATTTGTCCACTTTTCTGTATCAACTGTAAATTCCCAGGCAACCTTGTGTCCATTCTGGCCAAAGTATGCATCGTTACTGCTGAAATTTTTTCTCTTTGCAGCATCTTCACTTGAAGTTGGAGAAATCACGTCATAGATAGCAAGATTCCATCCGTCGCTGCCTGTTATCGAGCCACCTCCAGAAATCTTAAAATCTCCTGCATACACACTCCAAGATTTGTTATTATTGTCATATCTTGCATTAATCTGGCCAGTTGTTTTTCCATAAGAGTAAACGATCTTGTTAAGACAAATATCATCATATGCTGTTCCGCGGAATACTATTTTTCCAGAAACCTTTGGAGCACCTACAGTAAACGGAGCCTTGTTAAGGTCAGTTCCTACAATATCATCCTCAAGTTCAATATGTCCGAATTTTGCGCTGTTTGAGTAAAGGCTGTTGTCGTCCTTGCCGTTCCACTTGAACTTGTGGATTACGACATTCGGTTTGTTTCCATCGACAAGATCAATTGTGAAATCGCTTACGTAGATGACCGCACACTGGGAATCAACGCCAATGGTTCTTCCGTCTGTGCTGTCCCAGAATGTGAACGACAATGGCTTTCCTGTTCCGTCGGCGATAGAAAGATCCGTAAGAGTTTCCTTTGAAACTACAAACTTCTTGAATCTTGGGGTCTTTCCATAATCCATTGAGTATGTTGCATTCCTGCTGTCAAGAACTGTGGCAGTGGCAGAAGGTGAAAGTGTATAACCTGCCGCACCTTCCGTAATGGCTGTTCCGTCTGCCGACTTTGTTGGCTTTACAGTGTCATAGTTAACCGCACCTTCAGCAACAGTCACAGCATCAGGAGCCTTGTTCATGACCATGTTGATTGTTCCGTTGCCGCCGATGATTTCCGGAACAACAGCAAGGCTGCCCTTGATTGCAAACGGCTTTCTTCCGCTGCCTTCTGTCTTGAGATAGAATTTCTCAGCAAAGCCGTCTGTTGAATACCATGAGTACTCTTCAAATTCCGATGCTTCAAATTCCTTGTTATCGTCAATATCAGTTCCAAGGTAAACCTTTGCGATACGAGGTGCATTGTTTGAAACAAATACGTCCACCTTCTTCATGGCAACGTTGGCGGCCTTGTCCCATGCGAGGACGTAAAGTGTCGCATTACCGTCAGGAAGGTTTCCGCTTCTGAGGGTTGCAGACCAGACTCCGGTTGTCTTGTTGATGGACTCAAGGATTCCGTCTCCATCATCGTTCTTGATGTTGTATGGATTCTGAGAGAATGAACCGTTGAAGCTTTCACGCTTTGAGTCATTGTTTGCGGTCTGTCCGTAGACAAAGAATGCAGTATCTGCACTTGTGTCAGCAGTTTCAGGAGTGAATGTGACCTTTTTTCCATCAATGGAAGCAATCGTTCTATACACACCGCCGATCTTTACAAGTCCGCCGGCACGGATATGCTTGTCCAAAGTTTCGCTTACAGTAAAGTCAGACTTTGTAGACTGGGTACCTGTATGACGCTTTCCATAAAGATCTATGTTTGCAAGAGAACGGCTGGCAGAACCTGTTACAACGGAAATTGATTCCGTATCATATGTTGTAACCTTATTGAAGCTAGTGCTTTCTCCAGCAACCTTTACAGGATCAAGATATGCGGCATTATTTCCAGATGCATCACTTCTTCCAAAGAAGAAGAGAACATAATCGAATCCTGAACCACCAGTCTCATCAGTCACCATGTTGTCGATTGTAAACTGATAGCTTGAATCCCTTACTGTGTAGTCTTTGCCGATAATTTCATCACCGCTCTTTATGTCTCCAATTATTGGAGCCTTATTATCTACGGCAACTGTGTATGTTCCGGTGAAGGTCTTTGAAGTAGCACCATTACCGCCGTCCATATCCTTTGCTGTAACCGTATAAGTTGCACCGGCGCTAGGATCTACCTTGACGTAAACCTTGTATGCATCCTTGTCACTTCCGGAATAATTCTTATCATATTTTACCTTTGTCCAGTTAGGATATACTTCAAGCCCCTTCTTGACGGCAATTTCATCTCCCTTGATTCCAGATTCATCAAAGATATCGACAACAAGCCACCAGTGTCCCTTAAGGAACATTCCCGCTTCGTAGGCACGTGTTGCATTTGGTGTCACGGAAGCAACATCGGAAGTTGATGTAGACGAATCAGTTTCAATGAGAGAACAGGTTCCCTGCGGAGCCTTTGAGTCAACGTGGATTTCGATTATGTCTTCAGACCATGCACCGACTTTCTTTTCCGCATTGATGCCGCAGACACGCAGACGGATGTCCTTTGTGCCATCGCCGGTTGGATTGAATTCACCTTCTTCATTGAGGTTAAGTCCCCAGGCGGAACCAACAAGGTCGCATTTGATTCCCCACCAGGCCTTGCGTTCTTCAGCTGTATCAAGGCCTTCAACAATGAGGCTTTCATCTCTTGCACCGCCATCACCATCATTGATCTTTGCCATGGTGAAAATCTTGTCCGATGATCCTGATTTTTTCATGGCTTCAAGTGCGGCATAGTCAACTGTGTCAAAGTCGCCGTCGTTGTCCACGTCAATCTGCATGTATACAGAAGAAACCGATGTGGTCATTGACGGAATCGAAGCTGAACCTGTGGCGCGGATGAGTCCACCGAGAGTAACATACTTGCCGTCAGCCTCAGTACCTTCCGTGCAGTCTGACTTCTTAGGATATGTGAATCTTGTTACAGGTTTATCTGCATCAGGATTGTATTTGATCTCGTGCTTTTCGATATGGAAATTTCCGAGAACGTCCTCGACCTTCACATAGATTGGAATCGTATAGATTCCGTTTTCCTTTTTAGTTTTATAGGTTTCCGCAAATTCCTTCGTGAACTTTTTCTTGTCACCGCTTGTGTCGGCACCGTCGAAAGTAAACATCCATGAGCCGTTGAGAATGGTATTTCCACCCCATACGGAAACATCTCCTGCAAGCTCAGCATCGGACTTTGCGCGCTGTGAGGGATCAGGCACAAGATATTTTACGCTTGCAAGACCTGAGCGGCCTGTCGAGCTGTCGTCGGCGATTCCCTTGAATACAATGTCGCCTGTCTTTTCTTCTGTCTTTGAAGGCTCGATGTTTGAAACCGTAGGAGCCGTATTGTCCACGTAGAATGTGGCAGGGCTGTTCTGCTTAAGGTCACACTTGTCGTAAGCAAGCACGGTGATTGTAACTTCACCGGTGCCAAACTGGCTCATGTCGATTTTACCGGTCGTCCAGATGGAAATCTTTGTGTCATCTGTGCCTGTGTCTATTCCGGAAGCATCTTTCTGTTTGCCATATACAAAAGTACCAGTATCTTTTGTAAATCCCTCACTATATTTGCTATTTAAAGTCTTTCCGTCCATGTCCTTCCATAGTTTCATAGTCTTGGAAGGTCCCTTGATTTCAAGGGTCATACCTGCAATTTCATTTGCATCATGAGACTTGATCCTGAATTCAACAAACTTCTTTTCTGTACCACCGACAAAGACACCGGTATTTACTGTTGTGGCATCTCCATTTGCTGGTGCTCCGTCTTCATTAGTCTTATAGGCAATTAATTCGACGGAATCGATTTCAGGGCTGTTGCAGTCGCTGATGTAATGGAGGGCTTTTGCAGAAAGGGAATCATCCTTTTCTGTCTTGTAATCCTCTGACTTGAACTTGAAGTAAGGCCTGTAGAAACTTCCGCTGTCAGTATTGCCTGTATAGAACCACTTGCCTTTTTTGTCCTTTACATAGAAATATACATTCTTAGAACCGTCTCCTTTATCGCTTGGAGTAAATGTCCAGTCGGAACCGTTGAGTGTCGTTGTTCCTGTAACTGGACTTGTGACATTTCCGCTTGCATCAACAGCAATCTGCGTATCACTGATGATGAAAGCGCCAGCTTCTATTTCTCCATCATCATCGGTGACAGTACCGTTGATCTGGGCATCAGTTCCGTTGATGAGATTGTAGTTGTTGACAGTTCCATCCTCTGTCTTTTTCTGGCGGGAAAGGTTTGTAACCTGAATTACCGGGCGGTCGGCGTTGACGTCAACATTGAATTTTGTTGCGTTCCAGCTGAATGTTTTTGTACCGCCGGCCGCTGTTTCAACTTTGACTGCACTTGTATTACCGGCCTTGTCCTTTACATGAGGAAGGATCCAGATTGTACCCTTACCGCTTTCGTAAACATCGTCTGCAACAACTCTTTCAATTGCACCTGAAAGAGTATTGAAATCAAAGTCTTTAAAATTCCAGCTGTAGATTTTTGCGATGTCGGTTATTGTCTCGCCGAATTTTGTCCAGCCGTAAACAGTAAGATCCTTTGAAGAATCGTCATAAAGATCCTTAGGGTCTCCGGTAACAGCAGGAGCAGTCTTTCCTGTTGCATAGTAAAGGTCCATCGAGAAGAGGGCTACAGTTTCCTCTACGCGGCCTTCGATATCAATCGTTCCGTTTACGTTGTCACGGCTTGTGCTGTATTCAACGGTAGGAGCCACATCATCAACTGAGAATGTGAGTACGCTTGAGTTGTAGAATTTATTTCCAGCTGTATCGACTGTCGTTACAGTCAAAGTACCGATCTTGTTGCCAGATCCAAGAGCTGAATTCAAGTCAGCTGCGGTAACGGAGATCTTCCATCCGCTGATCTTGGTTTTATCTGTAATTTCACTGTATGTCTTGTATGTTTCACTGGTTCCAGGAACATTTGTCCAGTCAGTAAGGTCTACACTTGTCTCGTCCGCCCTGAACAGAAGAGTATGGGCAAGTGCGCTTTCGCCACCGGAGGCTTTCCTAATCTTAACATCAAGAACCTTGTCTGCAGAGACTTCACCGATTCCGCTCTGAAGATCCCTGATCGTTCCGTAGAGGACAACGTTCTGTCTTCCGTTGACAGTAACAGTGCCGCTTGCAGAAGAAGCTGTCTTGCCTGCATCAAGGGAAACAAATTCCGCACTGAATTCAGGGCTTTCCTCATCCATCCAGACTGTCTTTTCAAAATCATCAGATCTATTGCCAACGGCATCAACTGCATAAAGCTTGAGCCTGTTGTTTTTACCGGCCTCATAGCCGCTGACCGTTCCCTTGAATTTATAGTTGTTTGTCTCACCGTCACGGGTTGCAACGATGGTACCTTTGACTCTATTTCCTTCAGCATCCTCTTTGCCGTGAGGAACAAGCACATAGTTGATTTCAGAAATTCCGCTGCCGGCATCCACGTACTGACCTTCGATTGAAATGTCTGTACCCTTGTACCATTTTGTCTCTGCGACGAAATAGCTGCCACCGATCTTGAGATCACCAGGGGCTGCACTTGCAATATCGCTGGCACTCTTAATCACAGGAGCCGTGTTGTCAAGTTTATATGTAATGCTTGCAGAAGCCGTCTGGCCGAAAATGTCGGTAACGGTATATTCCACAGCTTTTTCCTTCACTTCAGGCGTTTCAGTCACAGGATAGATGGTCTCAGTGAAAGATCCCTTGGCATTATCATTATCATTATCATTATACTTTAACTTTTCTGCATCGGTCTTTTCGACTGTTGAGTCCGTATCTGCATGATCAGATCCAGGTGTACGCACCACACTTCTGATCACTGCTGTTGAGGTACCGTTGAAGTTGAGGGCTTTTCCTGAAACTGAAAGTTTTCCTTGATTCTTTTCATTTGTGTAGCTGCTTGTATATGAATTGTTTGGGGGAGCTACAATTGAGATGGTTGGAGATCCGCCTGAGACACCGACGTAATAGGACTGGCTTTTAGCAAAGTTGTATGGAGTCTCAGTCTCAGATTTAAAGTGTTTATCTTTTACAACAAAATAGATTTCATATTTACCTTCTTTCTCAGGGAGTTTCTGGGAAAGATTCATGCTTGTAGGTTCTCCGGAAATACCAAGAGAAACACGAATGAAATCACTACTGTCAACTCTGAAGTTAGCACTGCCATCGTCATTATAAGATTCAGCTTCTCTATAATATGCAGTGGCTTCCTTCAAGCCATCATCATCGGAAAGGCCGCCAAGAAGGATGTTGTTGCTTGTCAGCCCAAAGAGGTTTTTGCCTGAAACGATTTCATTATTTCCGCACAAAACAAAATTTGACGGTGAAACATTTGGTTTATCCGTAGTCTGGTCAACGATGTAGCTGAGATCCTTGTCTAGATTTACGCAGTACCTGTTGCCTGCCATATCCTTGGCGGTCATTACAATGAGGATATTCTTTCTTGCATCTGTATCGGAAACCTTTTTTGTATCGATCTCAAAAGTTCCGCCGAATTTGTTGCATGAGCCAATAGTATGCTCATCATCAAAAAGTCCGTCACAACCGGCAACCTTAGTTCCATTTGTTACAATCACATTGCCGTCATCATCAAATTTAACCTTTGGTGATTCATCAGAGTCTTCAGTAACCAAAGTCATCGCTGTTCCTTCCGCAGCTTCATAAACTTCATATCTGACTTCTGCCAGGTCGTAGTTGTCGCTTGCATTGAATGTGACACTGATGGTTCCGTTGACGAAAGGTCTTCCCGAAGCATTGGCAACTTCAGGTGTGACAGCTGTAACGTTGAGTGAAGGTGCCTTGTTGTCCACAACGTATGTGAACTTGTCTGATTCGGTCTGGCCGTATTCATCCTCAACGGAATAGACTACGGAAACAGATTCTCTTTCAGCACCCGGTGTTGTTGCGGCGGCCGCGATATCTTCTTCAAAACTTACAGTACCGGGACCTTCTGTTGTCTTTCCAGGAACTTCAAAATTCTTTGCATTTCCGCTTTCGTCCTTGAGATACTCATAAGTTCCGTCGGCCTTCTGGCGCTTAACTTTTACAGTAACCGGTGACTTTGAAAGGTTTGTGAGTGTACCTTTAACATGGACAGTATCACCGTCCTTGCAGGCACCTGTAGATCCTGCAAAGGAAATCTTTGGAGCTCCCGCAGTAAGGGCAATTCTGTAATTATCAACAGTGAAATTATTTTTTGTAGTGGATTCATCGACAAAATTCTTGTCCCTTGCCCAGATGTAGACCCTGTACTTGCCTTCATCAGCAAGTGAAGAAAGATCTATGGCATTTCCACTTATGGTTATGTTCTTTTTGTTTTCCTCAGTTTCAGCCTTGCCTGCCTCAAATGCCCAGGCCCTGATCATATCGCTTGTTACAGGACCATCATCATCTTCAACAGTGAATTTCATCTGGTTGTTTGTGCTGATTCCAAAGAGATTCTTTCCGGCCTTTATTTCTTCTGCCTCACCGATTTTCTCAAAGTTTGTCGGTTTGATGACAGGCTTATCAGTAAGCTGGTTGACGGTGATAGGCTCACCTTCTGCCCTGCCGAGAACGCTGTGGTTGTAGACTGTGGATGTTGTTTCTCCAACATTTCCAACTGCGTCTGTAGCCGTGATGACGATGACCATATTCTTGGCGTCTTCGTCCCTGTAGTTTTCAACGATTCTCTTTGTGTTGAATGGCGGGATGGCTGTTCCGGTAACGCTTGTACCAGGAATGCTGAAGCTGAATGCCTTTCCAAGATCTCCGGAAGACTGCTTCACATCAGCAAGGTTTCCTTCGACATACAGCTTTGCAACAACGCTTGTAAGGTTTGTTTCCTCAACGTTTCCCTTGATGGTTATGTCACCGTTGACGAAAGAGCGTCCCTTGTCGCCGGCATAATCTGAGATTACAGGAGTGATGCTTGTGATGTTTACTACAGGTCTGACAGTATCAATGTGAACGGCGTTGTTTACGCTTGATTCCTGTCCACCCTTGTCATATACCTTGAAAGTTGCCTCGTAGAGATAAGCCTTTCCGTCACCAGGTTCACATTTTGCGCCTGCGTAGCCTGACTGTGAGAAATTGCTTTCCGATGGAGAGAATGACCATCTGTATGAATGAACAGTTCCGTTCTCATCCGGAGCCTCAGGTGTCATTTTGCTCTGCGGAATTATGCCTGTGATGGTACCGACATGGCTGTTTGTTTCTTCGTTGGTTACATTGATGCTGACTTCGATGCGGTCAACTTCCGTGTCTCCGTTTTCTGCAGTACCACTGAATGTAAGTCCATTGTTGGTTTTATCCTTTGCCTGTGATGTTGCCTTGAGGGAAAGGTTTGCAGGCTCTGTGACTTTTACGGAAGGAAGTTTTCCTGTACCTGTTCCGCGGAAACCAAAGAGGGAGTCCTGGCTGAACTCAAGACCGTCAAGGTCAGCACCGGTCGCAACGATGAGATAGTATTTGTCCAGCTTGATCACTGAAGGCATCTGGAAGGCAACGGTAAGCATCGTTCCTGAAGATGCATTGGAATCTGAATTGTCCTTTACACACCAGACATCCACATTGAGGCTGCTCTTTGCCTTTTCAATCACTTCATTGATGAAGATTTCGCTTGTGTATTCAGGATCGTTCTCAAGTTTGTTACGTCTTGACTCAACGATTTCCCTTGTGAATTTCTTCACGAAACCGTCTCTTGTGGATTTTGCCTGGGAATCATTGCTGTTTCTGTCTTCCGTCGAGCTGTATGAAGGATATTCAAGAAGCCACAGGTGGATTGATTCAGGTTTTACTGCAGTATTGTTGAGACCTGCGGAAACAGAAACCGTTACGTTTGATGTATTTGCGACCTGATTTGAGTCAGGTGTCTTGTACACGCCTTTTTCCTCGGTGAAAATTGAAAGACCGCTTACAACGTATGTAGGGTTTGCGGCCGGATTGAGGGAGAATGCAAGGCGGTTGTCTTTTTCTTCAAAGCTTGCGGTGTTAACAGCCTTTGACTTGAGGGCTGCCTTGTCCAGGGAACCATTGGTTTCAGTTCCGTTGGAGATATTCATGAGTGATGAAGCGGAAAGACCAAGTCCTCTTGTGCTGCTCAGATAGCTCTGGTAAACATCGTCATAAAGATAGACTTCTGTTGTGGTATTTCCTTTTCCTTCTCCGGAATCACCCGGATTTCTGTAGACCTTTGCGGCATCGCTCAAGGTAACAGTACAGCTGTAGTATTTTGTCTCTGATTTGCCTTCAAGCGACTTGTCGCTTTCCCCGTCACAGTAAAGGGTAACATAACGGCTGTAGTCCGCAGAACCGTCGTCGTCAGACTTTGCAAAATCAAGTGAAGTTCCGCCTGCCGTCGGAACATAGTCCTGGTAGAAATTTTCCGATGAGGCGATTTTTTTAGTTCCGTCTTTATTGTAGACATCAAGGGCCATGAGGGAAATCTCGTGAAGATCTGCGATGGTACCATTGATGCTGAAAGTAGTTCCGTATGGAGAAGCTGATTTACCTGAGGCTACAGTCACGCCAGGTTTCTGGATGATGAAAAAAGGAGCTGTATTGTCGATGTCGAAAGTGCGGGATGCGACACCACTGCTTTTACCCGAGGCGTCAGTGGCAACTACAGCGACTTCATAGGTTCCGTCTGCGTACTGCCAGCCGTTGGTGGATTCATAGGCGCTGGAATTGAAAGTATTGAGCTCGATGATCCACGTCTTTCCTTCGATTCTGGCATCTCCGGAATAAATGGCAGCCCCCGTATTGTTGTTCTTTACATCAACATGAACTTTTGACACAACACCGTCATCGTTGCAGTCACCAGTAAGGAAAAAGCTTTCCCTGATGATGGCACCTGATGGCGGATAGGAAATGGAAAGCGTCGGAGCGGAAACGTCGACGGCTTCTCCCAAACCGATGGAACAGGACAGAGTTGAAATCAAAGGAATCGCTACGATGGAAATCAAAGCAATTGCTTTTGCACCAAGAGTTTTGAAAACAGTTCTGTTCATATAGAGCTCCTACAAACGTGCCTATATCTGATCAGTTGCTAAATGAATAAGAAAAACAAAAACCCTCAATCCCAATATCGACACATATAAATCATTTCCCAGTAAAATTTTTGTTTATTTTTCACTTTTTTGATTAAATGGAGAAATTGGAGATTCTCTTCTCCTATATTACGGCATATATTTACACGTGTCAATTTTATTACTGCGAATTCCAATAAAAGACTATGCCCGTAGAAACTGCCTGCATACATAAAAAGGGGCTGTCCAATAAGTATTCATGCCAGGGTCATTGCATATGGCGGCGGAGCTTCCATAAAGCCGCAATGTCGAAATGCCCGATACCACTATATGTGGTGGTTTCGACTAAGCTCAACCACCCTGAGATTACTTTTGGGACAGCCCGCTGATCTTGCGATTATTTCATGTCTTCTATTTTAGAAGAGACATGTTCTGATACCAAGAGACCATGTGAATACATACTTCTTGGCGTCTTCTCCACCAACGTCGGATGGAATGAACCATACCTGTGGTTCAACGTACATAGACCAGGTCTTGAAGTACTTGAGGTTCTCGAATGTCACACGAGGGAATTCAACCTGCATGAGGGCAGCCGAAAGAACCTGTGCAACCTTTTCTCCTGTAGTTACAGAAGCACCGGAATCAGTGAAGTACGAGAAGTTGGCACCGATGGCAACTGTTGCCGACAGCCAGTCCCAGTCACGTCCAAGGAAGTATCTGAACGGAATGTAGGCAAGCTGGGCGATGATCTTTCCACCGAATACGTTTCCACCAAAGCGCAGGCCTGTAAGATCAACACCAAGAAGCTTTGATACGTTGTCACGCTGTTCCTGTGTGAACTGACCGAAGTTTGCCTGAACCTTAACGGCTCCGTCGAAGGCTGTGAGTCCGACACCAACATTGTAGAGTGTTGCACCCCAGACTGAAGCGTCAAAGTAAAGTCCCTGGATGAACTTTGGAATCTCGTATGATGCCTTGTCACCCTTACGCATTGTGAGAGTTACATCGTTGAGGTCGATGTCATCACTTGAAAGTCCGTTGAAGAGAAGCTCCTGGTTGTATCTTCCGCCTTCACCCGGTGAAATCAATGTTACAGAAGGATTCGTTCTGTCAACCTGAACAATAGTTCTTGTGATTGCCTTTTCTCCGTTGCCCATTTCTGCCTTTACGAGCATGAAGTGGAATCCGGCCGGGATATCAAGGTTTTCAACCCTGTATGACCAGTGTGTCTTTCCTTCAGCAGCAACCGGCTGGTATGTCTTGCCGTTGTCGAAGCTGATGTAGATTCTCTTTACCTTTCTGTTTTCAAGTTCACGTCTGCGGTCAGATGGAATTGTCTTGTCCTTGAGTTCCGCCTTTTCTTCTTCTGTAAGGATGTAACCGGCATTACCTTCAAGGAGAGGTCTGTTTCTTGCGAAGTCACCATAAGTGAATGTCTCAAGAGTTACCCATGCACCTGTTGCCTTGTAGATGAATGTCTGTTCATTTGATAGAACACGCCTACCGTTCTTTGTCACGGCAATCGTCTGGAACGAGTGCTTTCCTTCTGAAAGGTCGTAACCTTCACCCTGTGCATAGCTGATTGGATTTCCGCTTGCATCCATTCCTTCAATGAGCTTTGCAGGAATATGGTGGTCAAGGCTGAACTTATAGTAACCTGATTTTGTAACCGTTGCGCTGCCAAGTTCTTCCATCTTGCGGCGGTCGATGTAGAGGTCTACGTATTCAATAGGATCATCCTTTTCGGAATATGTGCTTCCGTAGATGTTGAACTGTCCCGTACAGTGTTCACCGTTGAGAGGATAGAGAACATCAACCTTTGACAGCGGTCTTGTCTTGTCGAGTTCGATGTTGCGGCTTACACGGGTAATGTTTCCGGCAGCATCAGTACCAGTAAGCTCGATGTTGTAGAAGCCGTTGTTGAGTTCTGCCACATCGATTACCTGAGTGATGATCTCATCAGGCACAAGCTCTCTCTTGGCAAGGCGGTCTGGAATTGCTTTTCCTTCGAGACTGCGGATTGTAAGGAAGAGGTCTGTAAGCTTGATGTTGTCTGTTGTCTGTCCTGAAAGGAAGATTCTTCTTGAGATCTTCGAGTCATCAAGAGGAAGTTCAAGCCTGAGATCAGGAGCTGTATTATCAATGTTGATCAAAGAAGAATAGAGCGCAGTGATTCCATAACCGTCGTATATGCGGATGAATACTACGTGTGTTCCGTCCTGGATAACATTTGTATTGAATGTGTATGACCATTCTGCCGTTCCCTGTGCGTCATTGTATGTCGCACCGTTGTCAACAGAAATCTGAACAAGGCTGATTCCGTTCTTGTCGCTTGCCCATCCCTTGAGTGTAACAGTGTCTTTAACCGTCTTTTCAATTTCAGGAGAAGTCATTGCACCCTTTGGCTCTTCAAGTGATACGCGGAACACCCGCTTTACGTCATCACCTCTTACACCGTTTACGTCGATGGCATAAGCTGTGATTGTATGCTCGTTATCCTTGAGAGAAAGAAGTGGAATGTCAAACTTGAAGCTTGATGAGTATTCGCTTCCGTCTTCTGCAATGTACTGCTTGTATTCGTCGTTGTCGATCTTATAGAAGATCTTACATTTTCCATCATCATCGTATACGACACCTGAAATAACGAAGTCAGTTGTAACTACCTGCATTTCTTCAGGAAGGTGGATTTCTGTAACCGGTTTGTTGCTTTCCTCATCAACCTTGAAATCCCAGTTCTTGATTGTTGTCGTATTGCCGATTTCATCTGTGAATGTAAACGACATCTTGTTGTCGATAGGTGCGTCTGCAGTACCAACCCTCATGTTTGGAAGATTGTAGTTCATTGTTCTGAGAGAATCGAATCTTTCAGAAACTTCAACTTCTTCACCGTCTTCGTTCTTGATCTTCTTTACAGGAACGTCACCCGGTTTGACATAGATATCATAAGGAAGGACAGTTCTTCCGCTGGCGCTTGTATATGCGATCTTTGAAGTTCTTCCGGCATCCTTTACAGAGAATACGATCGTGTTTTCTCCGTTGACTACGCTTTCTGCATCAGGGAGGATTACCTGAACGTCAGGAGGAGTTGTATCCTTGTGGACTACAGTGTTTACATAGGTTACTTTTCCGACTGTATCAACAGCGCGCAATGAAACAGGAACATATCCATCCTCAACATCCTTGAGAGGAACATTGAGCCAGAATTCTCCAGCCTTTGTAAATGCGACACTCTTCCATTCAGCCTTACCGGACTGTGTTACTTCGCCAGACTTGTCACGGATGTCTGCCTTCTCATCCATGATGGAATATTCCATCTTTGCGATTCCGTTGCCGTCAGTTGCCTGACCTGAAAGAACGAATGAATCCTTTACGAACACCATGTTCTTAGGACTTGTCAGGTTGATTGCAGGATTTGCAGTATCAACGACAAGGTTTACGTCAGGTGCAAGGTATGAACCACCGTCTTCACCGGTAACACGGATGCTTACGCCACGGAATGTTCCGTCGTTTGTAGCAGTCACTCTGATTACGTTGCCTTCTGCCTTTACGTTGATTCCAGGTGTATCACCGCGTACTCTTGCAGTGACAGGACCAGGAACGTTGCAGAATCCAAGAAGTGCCGATCCATTGTTGAGGACATAGGCCTTGAGGCTGTCGTCATAATGTGTGAGACCTTCAGACTGCCAGTAGATGGCGCTTTCGTTGTCAATCACATCATGCTGTCTGATCACATTGATTGTTCCGTTGCATACAGCCTTCTTTCCCTTTGCTTCCGCTGCCACTGAAATGTTTGTGATGCGCGCAGGAAGGTTTGCAAGCGGAATCGATGCAGTATATGTATTTTCAAAAGTTTCAGGATCGGTTGAAACAAGTGTTGCTGCGGCATTTCCGCTCTGTGATGCGTTTCCGCCTGGAGCTTCCACACCGTCAATCTTGTATGAGACTGATTTTACTTCGCTGTTTGATTTTACAGTCACTACGGCAAAATGAGATTCGTCCTTTGCCATTGTCCTGTTGAGCTGAACATCCATACCGCTCTTGTATGCTTCATCATTTACAGTAGTGATTTCAACCGCAATCTTGCTTTCTGCCTGGACATTGAGGTTTGGTGCCGAATACTTCACAGGCTTTGGTGTGTCTGTCGTGTTTACGGCAAAAGTGATTGCAGGTTCATCACTGCGGAGATTTTCCTTTCTGATGTATTTGAATGCATTGTCAACTGTTCCCTGGTATACGCAGACTCCGTAGTTGTCGCGGCCTGAGAGCCAGTAGAGCTTTGGATTTGCCTTTGTGAGTGCCTTTCCCTTTGCATCGAGGACAGGCTCTGATGGAGCATAAGGAATCTTTCTTACAAAGACTGCCTGTGCAGCTTCCTGTCCGTCTGCTGTCTGGGCTACGATTTCAACAACTGCGATTCCGTCGCTGAAAGAATCAAAGCCGAGTTTCGAGATCGACCATGTGCCTCTCTTTGAAACTTCGATGTCCTCAAAGTCTGTGTCTGCCGCACGTTCAGATCCGACAAGAAGAACATCATCCATCATGTCGGCCTTTACGGAAAGAATTCTGTAGCGGAGTTTTGCCTGAGGTACAGTCACCTTACCAGAGATATTTAGTTTTGAAGATGGTGTCTCAAATTCAAACGGAATACCGCGGTCTGCGTTGTATGACTGAGTATCATCGAGAGTAAGAACAAGCTTGTCCGATGGTGCCTTGAAATTGAGGGCTCTTGAAGTATAGACAGCCCCGGAAGCATCGGTTACAAGAACCTTGAATTCCGACGAGTCAACTTCAGATGTGAGTGTGATCACATTGCCCTTGAATGTTGCCTCAACGCCTTTCTGTGCAGGGCTGAGAGAAACGGAAGCAATCCTGCCGCCTGCAAAATATCCTGTAAGAGGCTTTTCCTTGAGGGCCAGGACAGTTCCGTCTTCTGAAACCGTAGAGTCCGTGAAATAAACACCTGGTGTGTCAGTCCACATCTTTGTAAGGTCGCGTACCTTTACGATTGAGTTGAATTCTGAATCACGACCGTAGATGTCTGTTGCCTTTATATTGATCCTTGCGACACCCCATGGAAGGCTGTCGCCCGAAAGCGGAACAGAAACAGAAACTGTCTTTTCGCCGCCCTTGAGGTTTACGCTTCCTTCAGTCTCCTCTTTCTTTCCCCACCTGATCTTGTATGTAACTGCGGAAAGACCACAGGTTGAGTTTACAGGAATTTCATAAGTTCCGTCTGATTCAGGATTGACTGTAAGACCGTCTGTAAATTCAACGCTCTTGCCGGCTGCCTTATAGGATGGAGTTCCGTATGTAGGAGCAACACCCTTTGACTTGAATGTAGTTACTGTCGTATTGCCCTTTACGCCGAACCTGTCAGTTCCGTATGCCTTGATCGTATGGTTTCCGTCAGCAAGGGTTGCGGAAATCGGTGCATAGAAAACTCCAAGACAGTCCATTGTTATCTCTTCGCCATCATCAAGTTTATATGTAACGCTTACAGGACCATCATCATCAGTTACGATACCGCGGATGAAAAGACTTCCGTCCTCACCTTCAACCTCCACGTCGTTTGATGGATATCCGATCGTAACAACAGGCTTGTCATCTTCCTGGTTGAGAGGAATGACACGTTTTACGACAACGGTATTACCCATCGTGTCTGTACCTGTTACTGTAAATGTTTCTGATTTAAGTTTTCCTATTGAGTTGACTTCCTTTACCCAGTACGAGTTGCCTGGAGTAAGTTCGAAGTCGCCGGTTTCTGTTCCCCACTGCCATGAAAGCTTCTGGATTCCGTTTACGTCCTTTGCATAACCTGCAACCGTGAAAACACCGTTCTTGACTTCATTTTCTGCCGGGGTGACGATCCTGATGTCTGGGTTTGTATTGTCGATGAAATAGAGGAATGCATAGTTTCCAACAGAACCTGCGTTATCCCTTGCACGGAACCAGCATGTGGCAACACCGTCCGGGAAGTCCTTTGTGTTTACAGGAACGCTGAATTTGAATTCGCTGAGAAGACCTTCTGCAGATCTTTCCTTGTATTTTTCTTCCTTGATTGGAGCGGCGCTGTAGTATTTTCCGCCATCGAGGGAATATTCGAGGGTATTGATGCCGTTACCATCCGTGATTGTTCCGGAAAGTTCGATCTTGCCGGAAACGAGCTGGCCCATCGTATAGTTTGTAACTTCAATTACAGGAGCACGGCGGTCAAGCTGCCAGGTGACCTTTGTTCTTTCACCTTTTTTAGGAACGACGCGGGACTGGTCAACAACGCCCTTCTCATCCTTGTATGCATCCGGATTACCGTTGTCGATACCGTAGACTTCAATTGTATGGGGTCCTTCAAAAAGCTGTGTAGTATCGAGGAAGTAAGACCAGAATTCAGTACCGTTGGCCTTTACAGGATGCTCTTCATCACCATCAAGAATAAGCCAGACCTCAGTCACCTTATCATCATCAACACAAGTACCGACGATGTTGAGGTTGCCAGGAACACGCATGTCGTGAACCGGGTTTGTGATTCCGCAGACCGGGAGATCGGATTTTGGATCGATGTAGATGTTGAAAGGACCGGCGATAGTCTTGTTGCCAGCCTTATCCTCGGCAGTAACGAGAACATTGTACTTTCCAGCTTCATGTTCCGTCTCATTGTTGATGTCGAATTTCTCCTGCCAGCTGTTTTCCGGACCTACAGATTTAGATCTGATCTTTCGTTCCGCAAAAGTCGATACCGGCAACAGAGCCACTGCCACCATTACAGCAAAAACTTTTTTTAGCATTTTTTAACCCCGTAACTTTTGTTAATTTTTCCTTCATTCTTACATAAGGAAAACCATAATCGAAATGCCTCTCCCATGAAGAAATCTCCAGAAAGAAATTCCCTCATTCCTTTATCGGCATGGCTATGTTTTTTCCCCATATATATATTTTCTATGATAACTCCAAAACATCCAAACCGCAAACAAAATGTCAATGGAAGTCTTTTTTTTTCAGACGGAACTGATGGCAGAACCATTGTCTGATACTGACTCCCCAAAAGGGAAAATGTGTCTTATAATTGTTATATTATGGAAGAAAATATTGTCAGACTGCAGAAATTGATCGATGAATCAAGCAGAATCGTGTTTTTTGGAGGCGCCGGAGTCAGCACGGAAAGCGGAATTCCGGACTTCAGAAGTGTTGACGGACTTTACAACCAGAAATGGGACTATCCGCCGGAAACCATCATAAGCGCGTCCTTTTTTGCATCAAAGACAGGTGAATTCTACAGATTCTACAGAGAGAAGCTTCTCGTTGACGGAATCAAGCCCAATGCGGCCCATTACAAACTTGCGGAACTTGAAAAGTCAGGCAAACTTCTCGGTATCGTCACTCAGAACATTGACGGGTTGCACCAGGCGGCAGGCAACCGGAAAGTGTGGGAACTGCACGGAAGCGTTCTCCGCAACTACTGCACAAAATGCGGTGAGTTCTACGACGGAAAATTCATAGCCGATACAAAAGATGCTGATGGAATTCCAAGGTGCACAAAGTGTGGTTCCGTGGTGAAGCCGGATGTTGTCCTTTACGAGGAACCGCTCAACGACGCTGTTGTCGAAGGCGCGCTCAATGCGATTTCCAGCGCGGATCTTCTCATCATTGGCGGAACTTCACTGACAGTCTATCCTGCTGCGGGCATGATAAGATATTTCAGGGGAAACAACATTGTCCTCATAAACAGGGATCCGACGCAAAGTGATTCCATCGCAGACCTTGTGATCCACGACAGCATCGGGAAAGTCTTCAGTCAGATAAACGCATAGCATTCTCCCGAGATGCAGAATGTGAATGCTCACTTCGACTGCGCTCAGTGAGCCTGTACTACGCTCAGTGAGCCTGTACTACGTAAGAGAGCCTGCGCTGCTTTCGACAAGGATCCCTGAGTGGTCCCTGAGCAGCGTCGAAGGGTCCCTGCAATGGCAGCGTAGCTTCAAGCCGCGAAGTCGAAGGGTCCGTGAGCAAAAAGGCACGACGGTTCGACGCTGCTCACCGATCCTGCCGCCTCTTAGAATCTCCATGGGGCAAACCACATAGGCCCCCTAGCGGCACAAGGCATAGGATCCCTGAGCGAAGTCGAAGGGTCCGTGTAATGGCAGCGTAGCTTCAAGCCGCGAAGTCGAAGGGTCCGTGTCAGCTATCACATGACGGTTCGACTACGTGCAGTGATCCTGCGACGTGTACTGAGCCTGCCGCCACACCCTTGAGATTTTAAACTAATGCGGAGCGCTGGCCCATCTTTGCCTTGAGGGCGCTGATTTCTTTCTTTACATTTTCCCGTGACTTGCCGGCAATTGCAAGCTCACAGGCGGAACTTACGGCCGTGATCCTTCCGAGGATATCCTGCTCAAGCTTTGCGGCAAGGATTTCCTTTGACTCGCCAAGGTCCGCGGCTTCCAGGGCAATGGATGCGATTTCATTCTTTTCTGATTCAAACTGATCATTCAGGATTCCTGATTTTTCAACAAGAAGCTTCATCTGTGAATTGATCTGTTCTACAAGACTTGGTCCTGAGGACTTTTCATCCTTCTTGAAAAACTTATTTACAATTCCTTCCATCAACATTTTTCATTCACTCCACTTTTTGAAAATCAGCGAAGTGTTGACTCCGCCAAAGGCAAAATTATTCGACATCACGTATTCCGCCTCGATCTTTCTGCAGTCATCCTTTATGTAATCCAGTGGTGCACATTCAGGATCAACATTCTCCAGGTTAAGGTTTGGATGGAACCATCCCTCGTTCATCATGTTTATTGTAAGCCAGGCTTCTATGGCACCGCAGGCACCAAGAGTATGGCCTATGTAGCTTTTTGTCGTACTCACCGGAACAGCCCTGTTGAACACCTTGTAGACCGCCTTGCTTTCGGAAATGTCTCCGTGGGAAGTGGCAGTTCCGTGGGCATTTATGTAGGCGATTTTTTCAGCCGGAACTCCGGCATCATCAAGTGCAAGCTGAAGGGCAACTGCCTGGGTGTCACTGTTAGGGCTTGTAATGTGGGTTCCGTCCATGTTTGTTCCAAAGCCGGCTACCTCTGCATAAATCCTGGCACCACGTTTTACGGCATGCTCAAGATCTTCAAGAATAAGGGTACCTGCACCTTCTCCAATCACAAGGCCGTCACGATCCTTGTCCCATGCTCTTGGAGTTGAAAAGGGTGCATCATTTTTTACGCTTGCCGCACCCATAACATCAAAAATGGCACTGTCTGCCGCAGAAAGTTCATCAGCACCGCCAGCTATCATCATGTCGGCGCGGCCGTCCTCTATCGCTTCGTATGAATATCCAATGGCCTGACTGCCTGAAGTACATGAGGTGTCGGTCACGATGACACGGCCACGGATTGAGTAGTAGATGCTCAGGTTTGCGGCGCAGGTCTGCGGCATGCACTTTATGTAAGTCTGGGAATCGACCTTGCTGAAGTCTCCTCTTTCAACAATTCCGATCATGTCTGAAAGAGCCTGCATGGATCCCATACAGCACCCATAGGCAATACCGGTACGGCCATTCTGAATTTCAGAATCTGGATTTCCTTCAGCATCAACAAGGCCTGCCATACGCAAGGCATCATCCGTCGCTACAAGTGACAGAAGGGCTACACGTCCCATTCCGCGGATTTTTTTTCTGGGAAATTTCGGAAGTTCCTCTTTGTAAGGACAGGCAAGCCTCGTGTTCATCCTGTCATACTGATCCCAGTCAGTCATGTATTCCACGAGGTTTTTCTTTTCCTTCAACTTTGAAGCAGCATCATTCCATGTGCGTCCAAGAGCAGAAAGCATCCCGGCACCTGTGACAACGACGCGTCTTTTCCCGTTTGGCTTAGTGAATGTCATCGATTATGCCAAGCCTCCATTTACTGAAATGACCTGTCTCGTTATGTATCCGGCTTCTTCCGAAAGCAGGAAAACAGCAAGGGAACTTACCTCGGATGGTTTGCCGGCACGTCTCATAGGTATGGTCTGCATGATCATATCCATGGGAGCATCCTTTATCATGTCAGTTTCAATCAATCCCGGCGCAATGCAGTTCACGGTTATCGAACGGCTTGCAAGTTCCGTGGCAAGAGCTTTTGTGGCTCCAATGATTCCGGCTTTGGATGCGCTGTAGTTTGTCTGCCCGCGGTTTCCGATGATTCCGCTTACAGAAGCGATTGTAATTATACGGCCTTTCTTTTTTCTGGCCAGCGGCATCACGAGGGGATTCAGTACATTGTAAAAACTGTCAAGGTTTGTATGCACGACGCTGTCCCATTCTTCTCCGCTGAGACCTGCAAAAGTATTGTCCTTTGCAATTCCAGCATTGTTTATGATTCCCCAGAGAGCTCCATGCTTTTCCGTCATGACATCAAGTTTTGTCCTGCAGTCCTCACGGTCAGCAATGTCAAACTGAATGAGTTCTCCGTTTCCACCGGCGGCTTTTATCTCTTCAAGAAGGCTTTCGGCTTTTTCCTGGCCGCGGTTGTAATGGCAGATAACGTAATATCCAGCCTTTGCGCAATCCAGGGCAATGGCACGTCCGATTCCGCCTGAAGCACCAGTCACCAAAATTTTCTTATCTTCATTCATACAATCACACTCCCAGAATCTTTTCCATGCTTTCAGTCTGCATCACCGTTATGGTTGCCTCAACCACACTATCCGTGCTTTCAGGACTTGCATATGCCTTGCATCTGTAACGGTAAATTCCGCTTTCCAGATCCCGATATTCTTCTTCCGCCGTAGCCTTTACGGTGGTTCCGTTTTCAAACCAGATCTGGCCGCATTTGAAACTGGTGACGCTAAGTATGCATCCGGCCTTTGGCTTGATTCCAAACTGACGGTCATGGATTCCGATCAATGCGGAAATTGCCTGGGCCATTATTTCAAAACTGCACCAGGATGGAATTGCATTGGATTCCTTTTCGTAAAAAATGAAATCCTCATTGATGTCGGTTTCCACGGTGACAGTCAGTTTTTCAACATCATGCTGGGTAACCCGGGAAAGCAGGAACATTTTTCCTTTATGAGGAAGCAATTCAACAAGAAGGTCTTTTTCTATGCGCTGTTCCATCTATCTCACCCACCGATTATCAGACAGGCGTTTGACCCGCCGAAAGCAAAGGAATTGCTCATGCAGATTTTTACTTTTCCAGTAGTTTCCCTGTGTGTGCCGTCATAGAAATTCAGCTGTGGAATTTCAGGATCCTTCTGTCCGTCCCACATCTGGACAGGCAAAACTTTCTCTGCGGAATTTCTGTTCCTGACAATGGACTCATAGCATATGGCAAGTTCAATTGCACTGCCGGCTCCAAGGGTATGTCCGGTGAAAGGTTTTGTCGTGCTGACCGGAACCTTGTGTCCGCCGAACACTTCATCGACAGCCAGGCTTTCCATGGAGTCATTGAGCCTTGTTCCTGTTCCGTGGAGATTGATGTAGTCAATGTCCTGGGGCTTCAAACCTGCATGGTTCAAGGCACTTTTCATCGCACGTTTCGCTCCGTCACCGCTTGGATCCGGAGAAGTCATATGATGAGCATCGCAGCTTTCACCATACCCCAGAAGGCGTACTCCTGTTCCGCATGAATCATCTTTAGTCATAAGGAAAAAAGCGGCACCTTCACCAAGAGTTATTCCGTGACGGTTGACACTGAAAGGATTTGTGATTTCTGAAGAAACGGCTTCAAGGGATCCAAAACCAAGCAAAACGGTGTCGGATGCAATGTCCACACCACCGGCAACAACCGCATCTACAAGTCCGCTGTTCAAAAGCTGTGCACCTTTTATCAAAGCCTCGGCACTGGATGAACAGGCTGTGCTGAAAGAAAGACATGGTCCGCCAAGGGAAAATTTCTCCTTCACGAACGTTGCAGGATAATCCGCTCCCTGCATTTCAATTGAATAACCTTCATCAAATTTCTGGTTTTCAAAATAGGTTCTGTGACCTGCAAGAGAGAACTCAGTTCCGTTGTCGCAGGAACCTACGCAGACTGCAATGCGGTCATTACCATATTTTTTCACGGCATCTTCAACAGCACCGGCAATCTGATCCAATGCCATTTCCTGAATGCGATGGATCCTCATGTCGTAACGTGCCGACGCAGGTTTTATCTTATCGTCGTCAATCCTACCGGCATAGAATTCATCTCCTGAAACTGCGGTGACTTTTCTGATGCCTTTCTGGGTTCCGGCTGTGACTGAATTCCAAAGTTCTGATGAATCAAGGCCGGCACAACAGACAACACCCGGTTTTGAAAGATAGACACTATTCATCAAGAACTCCCGTCAGATGATATTCATATACGCGGAGATGATTCTTTATGACTGTTGAAGTTCCGGCTGAATGAATTTCTTCAATTACATTTTTACCGTCAATAATTTTTCTGATCTCTTCAACGCCGTCATTTTCGACACTGAAATCAAGTCTGAATTTTGCAAGCCGATCTTTCAAAGACTGCGGATCATAGAAAGCAAGCTGGATATCCCAGACGATGTATTCGGCCTTCATGTTTTCAGGGAACACCGCTGAATTGAATTCGACATTGCCGTTGCTGTACGAAAGTTCTCCCATGCTGGTGCCCACATCATTGAGAATCGAAACATACATTCCTTTTTCATCAGCATTGATGTAAAGCGGAAATGAAAAACTTTGGCCGCCGAATGAACCTTCGAAAAGCTGAACTTCGTCCATCGGCTTTGAGATGTTTTCCGTAGTGAGAATATTTACTTTCTTCGTATTGGTCACATAGACTGCTGGAGTCACAGGACCTTCTATTCTGTTTGTGGCACAAGAAATGAAAAGCGCAGAAGCCATCACAATGACGGAAAAGAATTCCGCGCACTTTCCGTTAAGTCTAAACATGATTCAAGTTTAAATTTAATGGTTGCTTTTGTCAAATTACGACAAGACCGGCGATACCGTCAATCCCTTTCATAAAAGAAGGAACTGTAGTATGCGGTCGCAAGGCCTACGAGGATCGCAAGTCCCATCAGATGCACCGGAGTGAAGGAACTGAGGGAAATGGCACCAAATGAAACTGCAGTCGTAAAGAAGGACAGCAGGATCGCATAGGGTTCAAGCCTCTTGTTTTCAGTGGTGTCATTCCTTTTCTGAGCTTCGACCATGTATATGACGTAATCCAGTCCAAGACCAAAAACAAGGATGATTCCTGTGATTGAAAAAAATTCCAGATGGATTCTGGCGATGGAAAAAACTGAACTTACAAGAAGGATTATCAGCAGCGGAATGGAAATAATCTTAAGGGACTGCTTCATCCTGTAGAACATCCTGAGGACGATGAAAATAAGAACATAGGCAACGGCAAAGAATTTAAGGATCATTACCGTAAGGACATCCATATCATGGCTTATATCCGCCATCTTGTTCACGTAGAAGACATCGCCGCCGTAATTTGAGGCAAAGATTTTTCCATCAAGTCCGTCAGGAATGAAAGAGGGCATCACAACGGAATACCAGTTTCCGTCGATTTCACCAAGCCAGGAATTTGCACATGCGCTCTGGATGAATTCAGGAAAGTCTTCCATTACAGTATAGACATCCTTCTTTTCTTTCCATTCGGAATTGATCCGCTGCGTCATCGAGGAATCTTCTCCTATATATTCAAGCTGTTCTCCCATCAAAGGCAGAAGCTCCTCGTAAATTTTCTTTGACTTGTCCTGCTGTTTTTTTGACGGAAGAAAATCGGAAGTGCAGAAAAGGGAGATTCCGTCAATCTGATTTCTCAGGTCTGATACAACCTCATGCTCAAGTTCAATCAGTCCATCAGCAGTCTTTCCGCGCAGAATGAACCATCCGCGAGGCGCATAATTGAGTACCCTTGCACTTTCAATCTGATCTTCAAGGACACGGCCTTCCATCTTATAAAGGCGTGAAAGGTCGTTCTCAATGCGGCAGAATTTGTATCCCTTGAAAAGACAGACAAAGGCAAAAACAAACATCGCAGTAACGGCAATACGGCCGGCAATCTTTCGGTTGTACCACTCCGGTATTTTCACGAACCTCATTCCACGGACACGACGCTTCCTGTGTTCAGGGACCGGAACAAGCGGATAGATGCAGATCACCGAAAGAAAGGAACTGAAAATTCCCGACAGGGAGAATACCGACATCTGCTTCAGAAGTTCAAAAGGGGCAAAGATCAGGATGGCAAAACAGATCTCGGTTGAAATAAGGGAAAGCACAAGACCGGAGAAAAGATAAGATCTTATCTCGGAACCTGACTTCAATGATGTATTGGCTTTCCAGTTGATGAAAAAATGAAGGCTGTAGTCGATGCACGAACCGATCAATGAAGTTCCGAAAATCAGTGTAAGGACATGGATTCGATGGAAGACTGAAATCGTAAGCAGAAACGCGGTGAGGGCGGAAACACCGATTGAACCAAGCGAAAGGAAAATCGGCACAGGAGTCCTAAAGACAAGAAGAAGCATGACAAGAACCGCGGCAAGAGACACTGTGGAAATGATGGTTATTTCCTTTGTTGCGGCATTGGAACTTTTGTGGCTGTGGAATGTGGTTCCCGAGTAAACAAAACGCTGGCCGTCATTTTCATATTTCGAGCATACTGAATAGATTTCCGAGATGCCGTTTTTCTTGCTTGCCAGTGCGGAACCTTCCTTGCTAAGAAGTCCACGCACCATGACATACCAAAGACCGTTGTATTCTCTGGCAAGGACATTGTCCTTCATGCCCAGGGATGTTCCGTTGGATGACAGAGCTTCAAGATAGTTTTCCATCTCAATTTCCGTCAGAAGAAAAGGATCCCTGTCCATATAGGAAAGACTTGAATAAGTGAAAGGACTGTAAAGTTTTTCAAGAGCCAGCTGCGACATTCTGGAAGGATCATCGTTTTTTTCATCGATGAAATTGAACCTGTTGTTGAAGAGGAAAGTCTCAAACTGCCCCAGGACTTCCGTATCCTGATAAAGAGTCAGTGACTTGAAATTACGGCTGTCTTTCAGCTCGTCGTAAACCTTGCCGGCGATTTCCTTTGCGGTGTCAAAATCCCTGTTGCATGAAAGGATGAACACATTACGGCTTGTGACTTCGGAAAGTTTTCTGTCAGCCTTTTCAACAGATTCTCCGGAAAACTGTTTTGGCAACATGTTGAACAGATCGGCATCTATCCTGAGTGGATCCTTTGAAAACAAGAAGGAAGCAAGAAAAAACGAGACGATCACGAAATGGAATAATACCCACAGGCCAAGAAACTTTCTGTCAGAAAGTCTATCTGTTATTGAAGTAAGATTTTTCATCTTCCGAAAGTTCCTTTGGATGTGACTGGTTTGTAAATGCATAGAAAACGGAACCACCCTTGGCTTCATTCAGCACGATGTCGGTGATCTCAGAATTTCCCGATTCGGTCTTTCCTTTTAAGACAATGCTGCTCATCACCGAGGCAACAGTCTTGTCTTTAGGTTCAAGGGAAACTGTCCATGTATTTTTGCCGGAAGTTTCAAACACCAGAGTAAAATTCTGACCAAGCCTTGAAACATCATTTGAAAAAACGGCAAGCAAGGTGGAAGAAACGCTTTTGAACGCATCGTTTCCACGGGCATCAACAACTTTTTTGTTCCCGTCTGAACCGATCTGAACCATGTAGTCAGCACCAAGAACCAGAGTCGAAGGGAAAGGCTTCAGTGTATTCCAGAGAATTCCTTCCGTGCTGAAAATGAATTTTCCATTGGAACTGAGTTTTTTCCCAGTCTTTGCGATCGTCTTTGACTGTAGGAAATCACCTTTTGTAATCCCGTTTTTTGAAAGATCGGAACAGACCGACTCAAGAGAAATGTCCTGTGAAAATGCAAAGGCAGCACAAAGAAGAAGCGCCGCAAAAAAAACATGTCTTTTCATGCAATAAATCCTTTATCAAATTACCGGTAGGTTCATTTTTTTGATGCCATCGCAGCTTTCATTTTTTCGATGAAAGTTTCAGGACAGACATACATGGTCTCTCCCGTAGCGACCTTTACCACCATCTGTGTGGATTCCGCCTTTGTCACAAGATCACCATTCGAGCTGTAGATCTCATATTTGATCTTGAGGCAGTTTTCAAATTCAGTGACGGAAGACCTTATTTTCGCCACCTCATTGAATTTGAGGGATTTAAGGTAGCGCACCTTTATGTCAACAACAGGGAATGCATAGCCTTCGTTTCTCATCGACAGATAATTGTATCCGATCTCGTCAAGAAGAGCGCAACGGCCGACTTCCATGAAACGCACGTAGTTTCCGTGATATGCGATATCCATCGAATCGACATCATAGAATTCGACCTTGAACTCTTTTTCAACTGTATAAAACTCTTTGTCCATCCTTATTCCTCGCTCCAGAAATCATAGAAGTTGTACCACTGATTCGGAAACCACATGCAGTATTTTTCAAGCGTCATAACGTAGTTTTCACAAAGCCGGTTTATCCTTTCATTTCTTTCATTCCGACTGCAGCCATTGAAATCGATGTCAGACCTGTGCATGTAGACTGCGTTGACAGGTCTCAGCATGACAGGTGCGTCCCTGAGTCCAAAACAGAAATAGGTCGGACAGTCAAGAAGTGCGGCAATGAGAAAAACTCCGTAAGGGAATTTTGCGTCCTTTCCAAGAAATTTTGTCCTGATGGACCTGTTGCTTGAATGGGCCGAAATCCTGTCTCCGGTTATCACCACAATTTCTCCGTTCTGAATTTTTTCCTGAAGCATTATTATCGTTTCCGGAGTAATATCCGTCGGGTCGATGGCGGTCATCTCATAATCTTCATTTACACCCTTCATCACGTTGTTGAATTTTTCAGAAGATTTTATCTCCATTATCACCGTCACGGGAATCACATGATCGACACCGGCACGGCAGAATGTAGAAAGACTTCTCAGAAGATCCATGTTGCCAAGATGTGAAGCGATCAGAAGACAGCCCTGACCTTTATCAAGATTTTCCCAGTAATCATCTATGTCATCATCGTTGTAGAAAATATCTTCCTCATCAATTTTACCGATCCACCCTGCGATGCGTTCAACAAGACAAAGACTGAAGGAGAAAATCGTCCTGTAGATTGAAATCCTGTGAGGGACATGGCCGCCTGTAAAAGTCATCATCTGATTCTGGAACCTTCTGATTTCCCTGCGCGCACGGCTTGAAAATAAATAATAGAAGAATGCAACGGGAAATATTATTCCGCACACGACAGGAAGCGGCAGCACCTTGACCAGCCATAAGGTCAAGAGTATTGGAGCGCTGGTGTGGACCTGTTCCTTTTCCTTGTACCACTGTTTATCCATTTTTTTTCAAACCCCTTTTAATTGCCCTGAAAATCAAAACAGGCGAACGGAACATCATGCCGATGCACAGCCTTGTATAGGCAAGTGAAATGTGAACATTGTCACGCACCAGGCGGAAGTTTGACACGCCGTCTTTCGGGTAGCTGACCTTCACCGGACTTTGAACCACAGGAATATTTTTCCATATCATGTGGACAAGAATATCCAGATCAAAACCCATATGGCTGTCGATAACCGCGTGGTTTTTCAGCAGCCTGTAATATGGAGCCACCGGATACACACGGAACCCTATGAGGCAGTCCTTGATTTCATTTGATATTGTAACAATATGGATCCACGTGTTTGCGATTTTTCTAGCCTTGAGTCTTGCAGGCGGAACCGTCTCGTCGTATTCAGGATAGCTGCAGATGATGCATTCAGGATTTTTCTCGGACAGCTCAAGAAAATGTTCCACCTGGCTTACATCATGCTGACCATCTGAATCTATCTGAAGGACGTGGGTGATTCCAAGCTCATGGGCTTTTTTCACGCCGTCATTTACAGCCCTGCCCTTGCCTCCATTTTTTTTTCTCCAGATGACGACCACGGCGGAATATTTTGATTCCACATCGCGTATGAATTTCTTATCGTCCTCCCCATTGCCGTCATCAACAACAATGATGGGGCAGTTGAATTTCAACAGTGAGGAAACAACATAATCCAAAGTCGATCCGTGCCTGTACACAGGAACAATGAAAGCAAATCTATTCATCAGTTTTTACCACAACAAATGCTCCGGAAGAAAAAACCTTTGATTCATCAATGGCTGACCAAAGCCTGAATGCCATGGAGGATTTTCCCGGATCATATTCCAGCCTCAATCTTACTTTTGTATCAGGAAGAATCGGTGCTGAAAACTTCATCCTTTTTATTGAAGAGACTCCCCTGTCGACGCCAAAATATCTGCACGCAAAACGGGAAATCACCTCAAACTGACCGACTGCCGGCAGCAATTTAAACTGAGGGAAATGTCCGTCAAAGAAATCACTTTCTCCTGGAACAAGGAATTCCAGTACTACAGAGGAGTCATTTTTTTCAATCAGTATCTCGTTCTCAATGGAGTGGCTGTTCATCGGCATCAAGCTTCCTGTGGATTGTCGAACAATGCGGCGATTTCCGCCTTGTGCTTCTTACCCTGAACATCAACAGGAAGTTCATCGACGAAGCGCCATTTCTTTGGAAGGACAACGTTCTCAAAGAATTTCATCAGCCAGTCATGGAAATACCTGTTGATGAGATATTTTTCAGTGCCCTCAAACTTTTTCTTTCCTTCCGCGTTCAATACGACTGCTGCGGCAAGATACTGGCGAACATCGTTGGAAAGGGCTATGACCTTCACGTCTGCAACAAGTCCACTTTCAAGAAGGCGGTTTTCAACCTCGGTCATGGAGATGCGCTTTTCCTCAATTTTTACTATGGAATCGCTTCTTCCCTTCAAAAGGAATTTCTGTCCGTCACCGGTAAATTCCACAAGGTCTGCGGTCGCAAATCCTTCAGGATTCTTGATGTACGGGGAAATTATGCGAAGACAGCCGTCATCGCCCTTCCATACCTTTGCGTTGTCAAAAGGTGTCCAGACAAGATTGTCCTTGTTCTGCTGGCGGTAGGCAATGCCGCTGGTTTCTGTTGAACCGTAAACTTCAAGAGGACAGAAGCCAAAGACCTTTTCCGTGCTTACGGCAAGTTCAGGACTGACGGCACCGCCGCTTGTGAAAATCCATGTATTGTCAAGCGGAAGCCTGTCCTTTGATTCCACAGTGCGCTTAAGGAAAGCCGGAGTTGCGATGATGATGTATCTGTCGTCATCAAGTTTCTCAAAGTCTTCAGGAAATTCGATTCTTGTCCTGCGGAACGGAACCCCCAGCGTAAACGGAAGGCAGATGCCAAAAAGAAATCCGTAGATATGATGCTGGCTTACTGTTGTAACAAGATGACGGCTGCAGAATTCCTGTCCCCACTTTGAGATGATGAAGGCATTGTCTTCCTCAAATTCCTTCATGCGCTGAGGCACGGCTTTTGGAGTCCCCGTTGAACCGGAAGTATACATGAAGATGTTTGAATCCTCGCAATTGATTCCAGGCGCAGTGCGTATCTCAGCTTCTGAAGGATATGCCGAACCTTCGATTATTTCTGGAATGAAAGCAGAGCCCGGGATGACTGCGCCGTCCTTCTTCTGGTCAGTGAGGAATTCAGTTCCGGCTGTCTTGATTTCCGAAATGAAAGATTCCGCGATGTTCTGCGTCAGGTAGACAGTTTTTCCACTTTGAAGGAGAGCAATGAAAGCCACAAGGAAATACCAGTAGTCCTCGCAATGAAGGATCCAGTTCCGGGAATTTTCCGAAGCAAGGAGTTTTCTCATCTTCGCCGTATCAACAAGAAAATCCTTCCAGGTCTTGTAAATTCCGGCTGAATACCTTCCCTCATAACAAAGGATATGATCATCCTTTCTTGAGTCTGCCTTGAATCTAGAGACCGGATATGTCTTTATCATTTTTTTATCCACCTTCTTCCTAATGAAAAATTCAACGGTAAAAAGGATCCCCATCAAAACATAGGAGATTCCACCGTTGTACAGGGACCACACTCTGTCACTTGCAAAGAACGCAGTGTAAAAGGCGACGGTTCCGTTGAGAATAAAAAAAACACACCATACCAAAGTGACCTTGAAGCAATATTTTTCTACCAGGCGTTCCCATGAACTTCCTTTTATGGTTTTATCCATGAGGGTCGCAAATCTGAAAATCATGCAGGGCGGTGAGAACAGCGTACTGCCAAACACCAGTAAAAAAGTCAGACTTATGACAACCGAATAAAGCTTAAGGAAAACAACCTTCTGCGTAATAAAACAAAAAAGACCGGTGGCAAGAAATAGTGCGGAAGAAACAAGCGGACGCCAGTTCATCACTTTCTTTTTTTCACCATTACCGGCTTTTGAATTCCCGTCCTTTCTTCTGCCAGCTGTCGCGCTCAGAAAAAAGGCAGATGCAAGAACGATTATGCACAGGGACAAAATTCTGACCGGAAGTCTGAACACCACAAGAAATGCAAACACCAGCACAGGATAGATGGCAGCCAATGCATAGAACAGAATTTTAGGCAATCCGGACAAATCTCTTTCCTATGCCCAGACAGAAGCCAAAGCATCAACAACATCCTGAACAGTCTTCACTTCCTTGAAAATGGAAGCATCGACGGCAGGCTTTCCTTCAGGTGTGAATTCCTTCATTTTTACAACAAGATCAATTGCATCGATCGAATCCAGATCCAGGTCATCGCCAAGAAGGGCTTCAGGAGTAACTTCAGATTCCTCAAGCTCAAAAACAGAAACAAGTATTTCCCTGAGTTTTACGAAAATTTCATCTTTTGACATGGTAAACTCCTAGTTTGCCTTTGCGCGTTCCGCGGCGATGTACTGTGCAAGTGAGTCGACTGAAGCAAAAATCTTCTTTGTATCCTCGCCTTCCGTAGCAAATTTGATGCCGAATTTCTTTTTAAGTGCGACACCCAGTTCAAGGGCATCAATTGAATCCAAACCAAGTCCTTCGTTGAACAAAGGAGCGTCGTCCACAATATTTTCCGGCTTGATATCCTCAAGCTGAAGAGACGAAATTATTGTTTCCTTGAGTTTCTGTTTCAATGCATCCATAAAAAATCCCCTAAAAACAAATACTCTTCCCATTATATTGAAGAATTCCCGCAGATTCAACAAGATGTAATTTTTTCGTGCGGAATTCCCATCCCGTAAACTTGAAAATTCCATCTTTTTTCTTTACAGTTTCTTCTATAAAATGAGGAGCTATGGACAAATCTAAATATTCTTTCGACAAATACAAGGACGACAGCCTCCGAGCCATCGATGCACGCTTTGAGGCACAGAAGATTGCTTTTGCTCCAATGACTTTCCAGGCCATCAGGGCAATGATCGAGCTTGGTATCCTTAATCTCATTGAAGATTCCGGTGACGACGGAATCACAATCGCCGATCTTGCAAAAAAAACAAACCTTACGGAATACGGTGTGGGCGTTCTTTGCGAAATGGCACTTGGAATGAACGTGGTGCGCCTTTCACAGAATTCGACCTGTCAGAAAGATGAACGTTATGTTCTTGGAAAAACAGGATGGTTCCTGCTGAACGACACGCTTACAAAAGTCAATTTCAACTTTACAAATGACATATGCTACAAGGGAGCGTTCAAACTCAAGGAATCTGTAATCAACGGCAAACCTGAAGGACTCAA
Source organism: Treponema sp. (assembly GCA_016293645.1). Classification (GTDB taxonomy): domain Bacteria; phylum Spirochaetota; class Spirochaetia; order Treponematales; family Treponemataceae; genus Treponema_D. Next base: position 33,615 of record JAEDDW010000003.1, read on the forward strand.
GGAATTTTCAGACAAGTGGACGGTGATCTACGAGGGACTTTCACAGCTGGATGAACGCTCAAAGAAATCCTGGTTTGAATTCGACCATTTCTATTCCGACATAGCATTTCCTGTGGCTCTGCCCGTAGTCTTTGGCAGCAAGGCACCAAAAACTCTGGTCGACATTGGAGGAAACACCGCAAAATGGTCCATAGCATGCTGCAGATACAATTCTGATGTCAAAGTAACGATCGTAGACCTTCCGGGGCAGACTGCAGTTGCGGAAAAAAATGCGGCGGCGGCCGGTTTTGCGGACCGTATTTCAACCTGCAGCGGAAACGTTCTTGACGACAGGACAAAGCTCCCTTCAGGTGCTGACGCCTACTGGATGAGCCAGTTCCTTGACTGCTTCAGCCTGAAGCAGGTCACGAAAATTGCAAAAAAAATATATGAGGCCGCCGAAGACTGCAGCACCGTCTATGTTCTTGAACCTCTTTGGGACAAGCAGCAGTTTGAAGGAAACGCATATTCCATCATGGCAACTTCCCTTTATTTTACATGCATGGCAAACGGAAACAGCAAGATGTACCGCTTTGAGGAACTGAGAGATGCAATCGAGGCTTCAGGGTTCCGGCTGAAGGATGCACACCACAACCTTGGAAGCAACGCATATTCACTGCTGGAGTTTGGAAAATAATGAAATTCTACGTCAGCAGCACAAAGGCATGGGCTCCGGGAATTGAAAATGGAATCGATGCAATCCAGAACGAAAAGGCCTCTCCTAAAATCGAATTCACGGATCCACTGTTCCGCAGAAGATTCAGCCAGATAACAAAAATGACTGTGCAGGTTGTACACGACGTTATCGAGGAAGTTCCGGAAGCAAAGGACTTCAAGATCGTTTTTGTTTCGTTCCGCGGAGAAATAGAAAGGGAATTCGCCATCGATAAAATGGTGATAGAAGACGGAATGATTCTGCCTGCTGCATTTTCCCTTTCAGTTTTCAACACACCGATAGCAGCCGCAACCATAGCTCTTGGTCTTAAAGGCGGATACAGCTGCATCTATCCTTCTCAGGGAAATTTCCGCGACGCTTTGATTTCCGCAGCCTCAAGTGTTCTATGCGGAGATGAGAAGAAAATTCTTTTTGTCTATGCGGATGAAAAAATTCCTGCAGAATACGAAAGCACTCTTAAAAACTACAATACTCCAGGGATACCGGTTCCGCTTTCATTCGCATGCATTCTGTCAGCAGAGGAAACTGAAGGCAGCAGGGAATTCTCCATGGATTTTCTGGAAGCAACTCCAGTGGATTTTCTGAAAAAGGTAATATAGGGGAAAAGTAGATTGATGGAACCAAATTCAATTGATGATAGATACAGCTGGAAGGATCTCCCCAAGCCGACAAACCCTGTTCTCTACGGCTACAGATGTTTCATGAAGCTTTTCTGGATTTTTGTCATCGGCGCCGGCGCTCTGGTTCTGGCTTTTCTTGTATTTCCCATACTGAAAATATTCATCCATCCGAAAGATAGATTCAATCTTGCAGCACAAAGATTCATCTCGTCCACATTCCGTTTCTTCATGTTCATGCTGAAGGCATCCCGCGTATCCTACATAACCACAGATGCAAAAGAACAGCTGAGAAGCCTGCGATCAAAGGTTGTCATCGCAAATCATCCATCAATGCTTGATTCGGTGGTCCTCATCGCACTCATTCCAAACACGACTGTAATTGCCGGAGAAAAATATTCCCGGGGAGTTTTCGGTGGAGTGATAAAAGCCTGCTACATCATAAACTCACTTGACTTTGACGAACTTTGCAGACGATGCAAGGAAAGCCTTGATCTTGGAAGCAACGTGCTTATTTTTCCTGAAGGAACAAGAACACCACGCCACGGCCAGATCTCTTTCAAAAAAGGTGCTGCAAGAATAGCAAGGGCTGCCGGTGTAAACATCCTTCCTGTACATATCGCAGGCAGCGACAAATTCGGGCTTGGAAAAAACAACCCCCTCTGGAGTTTCAATCCTGTGGAACAGCTCATATACCATGTGATTCCACTTAAGGAAATCGATACAGGCGAATACTCGGAACTTACAGATCCTGTTGCGGCAAAAAGAATCACACAGAAGTGTCATGAAGTGCTACATGACGCCGCCGAAGCATACAAAAAAGACCATCCCCTTACGAAGACGGTCAATAATTTTTAACGGAATTTCAAGGAGCCGCTATTTTTCGTCGGCGGCAAGTTCCTTCATTATGCGCTGGAGTCTTTCATTGACCTGAGAATATACTTCTTTTCTATCAATGAAAGTAAATTCTCCGTCACGGTAAACTACACGGCCATCGATCATGTTCATCACGATGTCAGAACTCTGTGCGCTGAAAACGACATTGGCCAGGGTATTGAAATCCGGCTGCATGTGCGGAGTCGAAAGATCAAACACGATGATGTCGGCACGGTTTCCGACTTTGATTGTTCCGCAGTCCTTTCTATCCTGGGCCATGGCTCCGTTTACAGTTGCCATTTTAAGAATATCTGCTGCAGAAACAGCATTGGCATCCCTTGTCGCTCCACGGCAAAGAAGGGCGGCGACATGGATTTCTTCCATCATATCAAGATTGTTGTTGCTTGAGGCACCGTCTGTTCCGATGCAGACATTGAGACCTTTTTCAACCCATCGCTTTACGGGGGCAATACCTGAACCAAGCTTAAGGTTGCTTGACGGATTGTGCACGAGGAAGGCACCGGATTTTTTAAGAAGCTCCTCATCTTCTTCTGTCACATAGACGCAGTGCGCAAACTGGGCATGACAGTCAAGAACTCCTGCGCTTTCCATGAACCGGGCTGGGGTTTTTCCGCCGTGACGACCTTTGCATTCATCCTGCTCCTTTTCTGTTTCCGAAAGATGTGCGTGAATGTTGAGTCCGGACTTTTTTGCGCCTTCGGCAATAAGTTTTGCAATTCTTTCATTGTTTGTGTATTCGGCGTGAAGTCCCATGTCCACCTTGATGCGGTCACTGAATTTTCCACTCTTGACGGAATCAAGAAGAGCCCAGGTTTCATTCCATCCGCGGTTATTTGAGAGATCTTCCTGCGGATCAAAAGAAGTCACTCCATTGCAGATATTGGCCTTGAGCCCACATTCATCGATGGCCTTTGCCTCCGACTCGATGTGAAAATACATATCGCTGATACTTGCACAGCCGGAAGCGATAAGTTCCATTGCTCCAAGTTTTGTCGTCCAGTAGACATCTTCAGGTGTCAGTTTTGCCTCGAAGGGAAATATTTTTGTGAAAAGCCAGTCCTGCAAAGAAAGACCTTCTCCATACCCGCGGAGGATTGTCATAGGCACGTGGCAGTGGGTATTGAAGAATCCATTCATCAGGAATTTCCCGGTTCCGTCGTAGACCTCTTCGTCCGCGGATTTTTTTTCCGGCATCTTTTCACCGATGTATGAAATCTTTTCATCCTTTGTCTGAACGAACATGTTCTGCCTTACCTGGAAATTCTCATCAAGCAGTTTTACGTTTGAAAAAATCATGTATCATCTTCCTTGAATCTTCATCTTGAAAATCATTTTCATTATAATGACAAACCATGAGTAATTCAAACTTGCCATCACCAGTCAAAACGGTTTTAATTTTTGGGGCCATGAATGTAGAAACTGAATACATGGTTTCAAAGCTTTCGGATGTAAAGAAAACTTCAGTCGCAGGATATCCTTTTTTCGACGGAACATATAAAGGCAAAAGAATCATCGTGTGCAGGACTTTCACCGGCATGGAAAATTCCGCGGCGGCGACGGCAATCGGAATTCTCAATTATGCACCGGACTGCATCATAAGCCAGGGAACTGCCGGCGGCCATGATCCACAGCTTCACAAAAACGACATTGTGGTCGGAGAACGTCTCATAAACATTTCCTCATTCCAGACATGCCGGCACGGAAAGGGAGAAGGCAGTCATCCCACTGAATGGAAACTCAAGGAATGGGATCTTTTTGAGGATGACGATCAGGAGCAGGAAGTTCCAGCATTCTACAGCAACACAGTTCTTGTTGAGAAGGCAATGTCAACAGGATATGAAAAAGGCCGCCTTGTCAAAGGCACGATTTCATCAAGCGACAACTGGAACATGGAGATGGACCGCATCAACCATCTTGTGGAATCCTACGGTTCAAAATGCGAAGAGATGGAAAGCTATGCGGCAACGCAGATCGCGGCCAGATTCAAAGTTCCGGCTGTGACAATAAGGATAATCTCAAATTCGGAACAGCACCCGGGGGAAGAATACGAACGCACAACAGGAACAACCTGCCAGGAATTCGTTCTTGCTGTGGCGAAAAGACTTTAGGACACCTGGACTTTAAAGCCACACACGAATTCCGGCATTGACAGGAAAGCATGCAGGCACGAAACGGAAAGTGAATTTCTCATCGCCGCTGTCATAGTTCAGTCCAAAGGAAGGATTCCAGACGGCGTGGGTGTAAAACTCAAGACCACGATTTTCAAGACAGAACGCGTTGATCCCGATTCCAACTCTGGCACCTGTTTCTCCGTAAAATTCATTTTCAAATTTTCCACCAAAGGACATTCCCCAGAGGGCAAACCAGTTGATACGGGAATTTATTTTCTTGTAGATCCACCAGTTATCCAGAACCAGATCTGCGGATTTTTCCCTGATGTTCCAGGAAGCAGAAATTCCCCATGGGGAAAATTCTGAGCGCACGGAAATTCCGGCACTGCAATCCAAGGAAGGATCAGATTTGACACCGCCTTGCACACCGAATCCAATTCCAGCGAAAGCGACGGAACCCATAAAGATGCAGGCAAGGAAAACAAGAATCTCTTTCATGATCTACATTGTAATTTTTATGCCGCGGAAAAGTAAAGGGTTGTTTGTTTATTGCAGTCATTTACGCTAAAATACCCTGTAGATGAAAAAGGCAGTCATATTTATTTCAATATTAGTCTCATTTGCATCCGTCTGTTTCTGCGGAGAAAGGTCAAAGTACAGAAAAATTCATCTATGGCAGAATGTCAAAAGCATGGAGGTCAATGTCCGCGACACCGTTTTGTTTGCCCCGAAAAGTTTTTCTCCAGACGGAACAAAGAAAGCGGCCGTAGTAATCTGCCCCGGCGGAAGCTACCACCATCTTGGAATGCCCCACGAAGGATTTGCCAGCGCCCAGTGGTTTGCAAGCATCGGCGCCGTTCCCTTTGTGCTCCAGTACCGCGTTGCCTACAACTGCCACCACCATCCCGAGATGCTTGAAGACATTGAGATGGCCATCAAATACATCCGCGAGAACGCCCTCACCTACGGAATCGATGTTGAAAAAATCGGCGCCATAGGATATTCCGCCGGGGGTCATCTTGTTACGATGGCAGGCGTCTATGGAGGCACCCGTAACGAACTTGAAAAACTTGGAGTCAAGACAGAAGTTTCCCTCAGGCCAGATTTCGTAATGCCCATCTACCCTGTTGTCACGATGCAGGACGACATCTGCCACAGATGGTCACGAAGAAGCCTTCTTGGCCACCGGGAATACACTCAGGAACTGAAAGATGAATACTCAATGGAAATGAACATTCCATCAGACATGATCCCGACATATGTACTTGCCTGCCGTGACGATCCCGTTGTCATCTTCGAGAATTCCGTCCGCCTGGAAAAGGCATTAGCTGAAAAAAACATACCGCACCGTTTTGCAGTCTATGAAAAAGGCGGCCACGGGTTTGGAATGAAAAACGGCTGGTTCATGAAAGAATACCACTGGAATGAAGATATGAAGAACTGGCTCAGAGAAATCAACATGATCGATTGATCCATAGGGAGGAACATAAATGAACATTTCAGAAAGCTACAAAAGTTTTCTCAAGAACGGAAAGACGGAACGTGAATGCACGAGTGAAATAATCCGTCTTGCACAGGAAAAAGGTTATGTGGACATAAACAAAGTCAGCAGGCTCAAGGCCGGAGACAAAGTCTATGTCGCAAAATGGAACAAATCCATCGCGCTTTTCCACGTGGGATCACTGCCAATGGAAAATGGAATGAACATTCTTGGCGCCCACATTGATTCACCAAGACTGGACATCAAGCAGAATCCCCTTTACGAAAGTGATTTCATAGTTTACCTGAACACCCATTACTACGGCGGAATCAAAAAATACCAGTGGGTGACAATTCCTCTGGCCCTTCACGGAGTGGTCTGCCTCAAGGACGGAACGACGGTAAAAATCAGCATAGGAGAAGATCCTGATGATCCTGTATTCTGTATAAGCGACATACTTCCGCACCTTGCCCAGAAACAGATGGAAGGAAACGCGAAGGAATTCATTCCAGGGGAAGACCTGGACATAATCTGCGGCAGTGGAATCGTTGACAGCGGCGACGACAAGGAAAAGGAAAGCGCAAAGAAAAACATCCTTGAACTTCTGAAGGACAAGTACGGAATGGAAGAAAAGGATTTCAATTCCGCAGAACTTGAGGTTGTACCTGCTGGCGCACCGCGCGATCTTGGTTTTGACAGAAGTCTCATTCTTGCCTACGGACAGGACGACCGCTCATGCGCATACACTTCAGTCCAGGCGATTCTGGACACGGAAAAAACAGAAAAGACACTCTGCTGTCTCTGCGTTGACAAGGAAGAAATCGGCAGCGTCGGAGCAACCGGAATGGCAAGCCACTTCATGGAAAATGCAGTGGCGGAAGTCATCGCGCGTCTTGAAGACTACAGCGACCTTACATTGAGGAGATGCCTCAACAACAGCATCATGCTCTCAAGCGATGTGAATTCCGCATACGATCCTTTGAACACCGGACTTTACGACAAGAAGAATTCCTCGTTCCTTGGCGGCGGAATCGTGTTCAACAAATATACAGGCAGCCGCGGAAAATCAGGTGCAAGCGACGCAGATCCAGAATTCATAGCAAGGCTCAGAAATGCTTTGGACAATGCAGACATCAAATACCAGCTGGCAGAACTCGGCAAAGTCGACCAGGGTGGCGGCGGAACCATAGCATATCTTGCGGCAAAATACGGAATGTATGTCCTTGATGCGGGAGTTTCGGTTCTTTCAATGCATGCGCCATGGGAAATCACATCGAAATTCGACATTGAGGAAGCTTACAGGGCCTACAGGGAATTCCTTAAATTCGTATAGAAAAACAATGGATGCAGATTTTTACCGCGGAGGTTTTCATGTTTGACAATATTTTATTTGATTTTGACGGAACCATAATGGATACCTCGCCGGGCATTTACGATTCATTTGACAGGGTCATCGCACACTACAGGCTTGACTTTCCCCGCTCACAATACAGCCGCATGATCGGGCCTCCACTCAACGAAAGCTTTTCAAAAATCCTAAAGCTCCCGGAAGACGAGATCCGCAATGCGATAAAGATCTACAGGGACTATTATTCCGTAGAGGGAATGTACAATGCCGAGGTGTACCCGGGTATAGTTCCGCTTATGGAAAACCTGAGGAAGGCAGGCAAAAAAATCTTCACGGCAACAAGCAAGCCGGAAGTTTTCACACGCAAAATAATAGAACAGAAAAACATGACCCATCTCTTCGATTTCATAGGCGGAAGCGATGCGGAAGAAAAAGGTCGCACAGATAAGAAAGATGTAGTAAAATATGTACTAGAGACACAGAATATAGCCGAAAATAAGGAGAGGAGTATTTTAATCGGTGACAGAAACTATGACGTCTTTGGAGCCCACTGCTGCGGAATAAAATGTGCCGGCATTCTGTGGGGTTTTGGAGACAGAGATGAATTTGAAAAAGCTGGGGCCGACTGGATTTTTGAGACACCGGAAGAACTGGAAATTTTTCTTGCTGGTTGAAGTTTGATCCATTTAAAAAATAGATATAGATGATTTTAAATATTATTGTAGTTTTACTTACCATAAATATTCTCATTTTTTTGACCGCAACCATCGTACGGCTGAGCCTGTTCCGCAAAAGACGCGGAAAGAGTTCCAGAAACATAAGCAGGAACGAACGTATGATGGAAAGGGCCATCATGGCTTTGAGCAATGCGATCGAATTAAAGGACAGCTACACCAGCGGCCATTCAAAAAGAGTTGCTACATACGCAAAAGAAATCGCACGCAGAATGGGCAAATCTGAAGAAGAGCAGATGGAGATCTATCACGCAGGGCTTCTTCATGACATAGGAAAAATCAGGATTCCTGACAAGATCATCAGGAAAAAGGGCAAGCTTTCCGACATGGAATACGAGTGCCTCAAGCTTCATCCAATCATTTCATACACAATGCTGAAGGGCATTTCGGAAGACGGAAACATTGAAAATGCGGCTAAATACCATCATGAGCATTACGACGGAACAGGATATCCGGAAGGACTTACCGGCAAAACCATCCCTGAATATGCAAGAATCCTCGCGGTGGCTGACACTTACGATGCGATGACATCAAGCCGTATTTTCAGAAACCTTTTTCCACAGAAATTCGTCCGTTCTGAAATGGAATATCAGAGCGGAAAACAGTTCGATCCTGAAATCACAAAACTGATGCTGGAAATCATCGATGAGGACAAGGATTTCATTCTCAAACAGAATGAGAACATAAACAAGAATATCCTTGTTGTCGACGATGACATCATCAGCAGCAAACTTGTAGAATTCATGCTGACAGAGGATGAGACCTTCAACATTATTACGGTGAAGGACGGTGCCCAATGCAAAAAGGAACTTGCCCAGACCCACTTTGACCTTATCATCCTTGACATATACCTGCCGGATACCGACGGTTTTGAACTTCATGATTTCATTCAGGAAAAATACCATACGCCTACGATTTTCATGTCATCAGACAAAAATACGGAAACTATTGCCCGTGCGAAAAAATCCGGTATAAAATATTATCTGGTAAAACCTTTCCTCAAGCAGGAACTGAACGTTGCACTGAGAGATGTTTTCAGACACAATCTGGAGCCGTAAATGAAATTTACACTTGAAGACATAAAGAACAAATTCATATCTTCCAATAACCCGACTCAGCTTACGTTGTTCAACATGATCATCCCTGCAGGTATGATGGGCGGAATCATATCTATCCTGTTCTCTCTTTCTGATGCTGCATTCACTTTTCAGGTTTTCTGTGCTTTCCTTGGAATGCTTTTCCTGATTCTTCTTTTCTATCTTGCAAACTGGAAACAAAAGGTTCGACTGGCTTCAATCCTCAGCATCACGCTGATGGGAGACATCGTTTTTCCGATCTTGTTCTTTTCAGGCGGCGGCATATACAGCGGAATGACTTCCTGGTTCTTTCTTGCCATAATATTCACCTTCCTTGTTCTTGAAGGCGTTTCATTCTTCGTCGTCCTTGTAACTCAGATTGCCGTCATAATCACATGCTACACGGTTGCCTACAAATACCCGGATCTGGTAAGTCCAATTGTCTCCGAATCAAGCCGCATACTGGACATCGTACAGTCACTTCTTCTTTCTTCTGTCGTAATCGGATGTATCATCAAATTCCAGAACTCTATAAACAAACGTGCCATTGAAAGTGTAAGAAAGGCAAACGAAGACCTTAAGGATTCCGAAATCAAGGCGGAAAATGCAAACCACGCAAAGTCAGACTTTCTTTCAAACATGTCACATGAAATCCGTACGCCTATCAATGCCATCCTTGGTATGAACGAGATGATACTCCGTGAATGCAAGGATAAGAAAATCATCGAGTATGCTTCTGCAGTACAGACATCAAGCAATGCGCTTCTTTCCCTCGTAAACGACGTCCTTGATCTTTCAAAAATCGAGTCCGGTAAAATTGAAATAAAGAATGAGGAATACAAACTTCAGGACCTGATCCTCAACAGCTACGGAATGATTTCTGAACGCCTCGAGAAAAAGGGACTTCGCGGTTCGATTTTCTGCAACGAAAACCTTCCGTCGGGACTCATCGGTGACTTCTCGCATCTGCGCCAGATCCTCATCAACTTCCTTACAAACGCCTGCAAATACACGGAAAAAGGAAACGTGGATTTCTTCATCCTCGGTTCTGTTACCGGTGACAACGCAAAGATAATATTCTCCGTAAAGGATACTGGTATCGGAATCAAGGAAGAAAACCGTGTCAAAATGTTCAAAAAATTCGAACGCTTTGACCTCCAGCGAAACCGCAACATTGAAGGTACAGGTCTTGGATTGAGCATTTCAAAACAGCTCTGTGACCTTATGGGTGCAAAGATTGAAGTCAAAAGCGAATACGGCAAGGGATCTGAGTTCATCATTACAGTAAATCAGAAGATTTTCGATCCGACTCCGATTGGAGAAGTTTCACCTAAAGACAAGCAGAAAGAAAAGGAAATCCAGGTATACCACCAGAGCTTTGAAGCTCCCGATGTCGATGTACTTGCAGTCGATGACGTAGAGCTCAATCTCATCGTCTTTGAAAACCTTCTCAAAGAAACAAAAATGAAAATCGATCTGGTTGAAAGCGGAGCTGCTGCAATCGAACGCGCATCGGAAAAGCACTATGATATCATCTTCATGGACTACATGATGCCTGAAATGGACGGTATCCAGACACTGGAAAAGCTCAGAAGCATGGATACACCAAACAACAAGACACCGGTCATTGTACTTACGGCAGACGCACTTGTCGGTGTCCGCGAAAAATACATACGCGCAGGATTCAAGGACTACATTTCAAAACCTATTGATGGTGCCAACCTTGAAAAAATGCTCGTACGTTATCTGCCGCAGCAGAAAGTTTTCCTCAAGACAGGAAAAGAAGACATTCCGTGCGGAGAAAAAATTTCAAGACTCAAGAACATGCTTCCTGAGTTTGACTATGAAACAGCCCTCAGCTACTGCGATGAAAGTGAAGATTTCTGCATAGAAATCATCAGCGAATACAGCACAAACAACCACAAGGAAGACCTGAAAAATTATTTCGACGAATGTGAGTGGGAAAATTACAGACAGAGACTGCACTCATTGAAGAGCACATCACGCACTGTTGGACTCCAGTCTCTTGCTGAAGAATTTAAGATTCAGGAAGCCGCTGTAAAAAAATGCGAACTTGACTTTGCAAGAAAAAACCACAAGCATCTCATGGATCACTATTCTCACTGCATAATGAAAATGCAGGAAGCAGGTTTCATATTGGAAGATGATGACGAGGAAATCGAAGACATTGTTGATTCAGAACTTGTAATTTAACCCTGATTTGATTAAGTTTATTGCAAGTCTTTTTGACAGCGATTTTTCATACGTGGTCGCTTTCATAATTTCATCGGTACCAGGTATTTCAGCATGAACATTCTTGAAAAATTTAAGGAAACACTACTTTCTGTCATACCGATCATGGCAATCGTCATGATCCTTTCTTTCACTGTCGCACCTTTCACTGCGGATCTTACATTCCGTTTTCTGTTTGGTGGTCTTCTTGTTGTTCTGGGACTTACACTTTTTCTTCTTGGAGTCGACATCGGAATCATTCCTATTGGAGAAAGAAGCGGAGCTGCCCTTACATCAAGACGAAACCTTGCGCTTCTCCTTTCGGTTTCCTTTGCAACCGGATTAATGGTCACAATCGCAGAACCGGATGTCCAGGTTCTGGCAACGCAGATTCAGGGTGTTTCCCCCGACGTGAACAAATGGCCCCTTGTCATAATGATTGCCCTTGGCGTCGGATCCTTTGTCACCATCGGATTGTGCCGTACAGTGCTTTCCCTCAAACTCCGCAGAGTCCTCATCATTTCATACATAGCTCTTTTTGCCCTTGCATTTGCCTGCCCGGAACTTCTTCAGGGAGCTGCCTTTGATGCCGGCGGAGCAACGACAGGTCCAATGACAGTTCCTTTCATCATGGCTCTGGGTATGGGTGTTGCAAGCGTTAGAAAAAATACGGATACAGCCGGAACTGACGACAGCGCCTTTGGTCTTACTGGAATCGCAAGTATAGGTCCTGTTGCCGCAGTGTGCATCTACGGAATCATTCTCCGGGCAAAAGGGCTTGGCTCAGAAACAGAAAGTTCCGTATTGATCGAGGAAGCCTCCCATGCCTATCAGCAGGGGATTTCAGTATTCGTATCACTGCTGCCAAAAATACTTGGAGATGTATTCAAATCATTGCTGCCACTTCTTGTGATGTTCATTCTGTTTCAGATTTTTCTTTTGAAAATGCCGCCAGTACAGGTAAGAAAAATGATCAACGGAACAATCTACTGCTTCATAGGTCTTGTTCTGTTCCTCATGGGGGCTGAAGGCGGTTTCATGCCGGCGGGAGAGACACTGGGGCAGACATTGGGCCACCTTGCCGCAATGAAAGGCAGTTTCTGGACTGTCCTTGTTGTCGCAGTAGCCTTTGTTTTTGGAGCCATCATAGTCTGCGCGGAGCCTGCCGTATGGGTTCTGACACAGCAGGTAGAAGAGGCAAGCGGCGGAACCATAAAAAGAAAGATCATGCTTTTTTCACTTTCCCTTGGCGTTGCATTTTCCATCGCGCTGAGCATCATGAAGATAATCTATGGTTTCAGCATCTGGTACATCCTCATCCCGGGATACGCCATCGCACTTCTGCTCACTTTTTTCTGTCCGCCGCTTTTCACCGGAATAGCCTTTGATTCAGGCGGTGTTGCATCAGGCCCAATGACAAGCACATTCATACTGTCCTTCACTCTTGGCTGTTCAGCATGCACAATGGATAGCGGAACCGGTGCCTTTGGAGTAATTGCCCTTGTCGCAATGACTCCGCCAATCGCAATTCAAATTCTTGGAATCATATTCAGACTTAAGACAAAGGAGCGTGATTCATGAACTGCTACAAATTGATTACGGCAATAGTCCCCCACAACAGATGCGATTCTGTTTCCGACGCCGCCTTGAAGGCAGGTGCATGGGGAGGTACGGTCATTTCCGGTCGTGGAATCAGCGCAAACAGATTCCTTGATTATCTTGGAATCGGTGAAACTGCAGTTGACGCGGTGATGATCCTTACTGAATCGGAAAAATGCAGCGGCATTTTAAATGCCATAGTGGAAGCAGCATCCGGTGAGAAGAAAAACTTCGGTGTTGTCTATTCAACAAACGCAGGCCATCTTTTGAAGGCCGGAAATCTTATGGGAGAAAAACCGGTTATGAACGGAAATAAAAAACAACAGCTTATTACGGTCATTCTGAACAGAGGATATGCTGACGACGCAATGGAAGCAGCAAGAAAAGCCGGAGCCGGTGGTGGCACAGTCCTCAATGCAAGAGGAACAGCCAGGGAAGACGACGAGAAATTCTTTGGAGTCCACATTGTTCCTGAAAAGGAAATGCTCAACATTGTTGTTCCGGAAGAAAAAAAAGATGCTGTGCTTGAAGCAATCAGAAATCTTCCATGTCTTTCACAGCCAGGCAGCGGAATCTGTTTCTGCAGTGAAATAGAAGACTTCCATGTACTCGGAAAAAAATAATTGAACGACATTTTTTCCACAGAACGATTTCTGGATTTTACTGAACCGTCACTTGCCGCAAAACTTTCAGGCAAGATTTCTCTTGTCCGTGAAATCGACAGCACGAACACTTTCCTCATGAACGAATCGTCAAAGTTTTTCCCATTGCTTGACCATGAGGGAAACCTTACTCCCAGTGGTGCGAAATTCAACCTCAGCATCAAGGGCGCGGAAAAACAGACCAGCGGAAGGGGTCGTCTTGGTCGTGCCTTCATCTCTCCAATTTCAAGCGGAATCTATTTCAGCTTTGCCTTAGTTCAGCAAGGCGGAATCACTGATCCTGCCATTGTCACAGTTTCCTCCTGCATAGGTGTCTGCCGCGCCATCGAAAAGACCTACGGAATTCCGTGCAGCATCAAATGGGTAAATGACATCTACTGCGGCTCAAAAAAAGTCTGCGGCATTCTGACGGAAGGTATCGTCAACCATGACGAAGGACGCATAGACGGCTGCATCTGCGGCATCGGAATAAATCTTAAGAGCAGCGACGATTTTGGAAAGGAACTTATGGAGAAGGCCGGTGGAATTCTTGACGGAGTTCCGGCTGAAGAAAAAACTGCTGGACGTGCGCAATTTCTTGCCTGTTGCATAGATGAGATCTATAGGATCCTTCTTAAAAAGCAAAATGTCATTGAAGAATATAAAAGGCGCTCAATGCTTGAAGACATGGAGATAAAAGTTACTCCGGTCATTGGAGACGACAGAAGTTCATACAGCGCAAAGGTCTGCGGAATCACCGATGATTTTGGTCTCAAGGTCATTGATTCAGCCGGAAATGAAAAAATTCTTCACAGCGGTGAAGTCAGTCTTCACGGTACAAAAATTCCAACGCGGAAATAGAAAATGAAAATTCTCGCAGCTGCCATCAACGCAAGATTCAACCACACAAACATAGCTGTCCGCTCCATCGTAAGGTACGTGCAGGAAAGACTTGATTGCCACTGTGACTGCGGAATTGAATTCGCGGAATGGACCATCAACATGAGCAAGGACCAGATCCTGCGTGGGATGACTGTCGCAGAACCGGACATGGTTCTTTTTTCCACCTACATCTGGAATTCTGAAATGGTCCAGAAAATAATTCCTGATATAAAAAAAATATTACCCCACGTCATCATCGGAGCAGGTGGGCCTGAAGCCGGTTTTTGTCCTGAATTCTGGCTCAGAAAATTTTCCCAGATTGATTTCATAATGGCAGGCGAAGGCGAGGAAACAGTTCTCCAGATTGCCCTCGGAAACAGACTTGAGGATGTTGCCGGACTCTACCTAAGAAAAAAAGACGGCAATATTTTTTTCACCGGAACAAGAGAACTGATCTGCGACCTTGACCAGCTGCCTTTTCCCTATGACAGCTTTGAGGATCCGGAACACAGAATATACTATTACGAATCAAGCCGAGGATGTCCTTTCAGCTGCTCATACTGCATGAGTTCCATGGACAGACATGTGAGATTCAGAAGCGTGGAGCGCACATGCCACGACATCCAGAAATTTCTTGATGCCAATGTGAGCCTTGTGAAATTCGTCGACCGCACCTACAACCTGAATGAGGAACGCTATCTGGCCATCTGGCAGTACATATTGGACAACCACAACGGAAAGACCATGTTCCACTTTGAGATCGAGGCGGAATTCCTGAGTGAAAAAGCCCTATGCTTCATCGAAAAAATTCCATCCGGAATCATGCAGTTTGAGATAGGAGTCCAGTCATGCAATGAAAAAACTCTTGAGGCCGTTGGACGATCAAAGGAAACTGCAAGGCTGTTTGAAAACATAAAACGCATTCCAGAAACAATACATAGACATCTTGATCTGATAGCAGGACTTCCATATGAAGACCTTGGATCTTTCGGAGAATCCTTCGATCGCGTCATGAAACTAAAACCCGATGCGCTTCAGCTTGGTTTCCTGAAAGTACTTCACGGTACCACAATGAAAGACTATGCGGAAAAGAACGGATGGCAATGGATGGAAGGTGCACCCTACGAAGTTCTGTCCACACCATATCTTTCCTTTGTGCATATTCTTTTCCTGAAGGATGTGGAAATCCTGCTGGATGCTTTTTACAACAAGGGAATTTTCAGAAGAACGATGGATTATGTCATACGCAGGACAGGCTGCAGGAATTTCTTTTTTGATGCCGCAGAAAAAGCAAGGGCCGACGGAACCCTTGATGCGGATAGAAAGACAGCCTACTGGTTTGACTGGCTGGCACGATATCTTGAAAAAGATTCCATCGCGCTGGAGCTTTTGAAATTCGATTTTCTTTCCATGGCAAAAACAAGCCGCTTTCCAGCATGGATGAAACACAACTATGACAAGAGCAGACATCTTGATGCAATGAATAAAAACGAATGCCGGTTTGACAGCAGAATCGAATTCGCATTCTCTGAATACGATGAATTCACCGTCAACCCGGCATCGGCAGAACCCGAAAAAACAAGGGGCACATTCAGAATGCTCTTTGTCTACGAGCGTCATAATTCTTCAATAACAAACTGTCAGATCATTCTACAGTGACCTTTGCTGTCTCATCTCCAAGAACGGAAAGCATCAGGACAGTACCCTTCCTCACATTGTATGGAGCAGTGAAACTTTTTCCCGGATGGTTGGCGGAAAGAAGCACCGTGACTTTTCCATCAGGATCTTTTGCGGAGAAGACAACAGGAACAGGGTAAGGATATTCAATCAGGTCACATGCAAAGACACCCTGCACATTTTCAGATTTCTCGTCACGTGGTTTTACCTCAAGGACAGCCTTGATCCTTTCATAGGCTTCAACAGTATCCTTTGTCTTTTCAACAGCAACAACCTTTCCTTCCGCAGAAGCATTTTCATTTTCCTGAACCTCAAGATCGACAACAATCTTATGTTCCGCAACGGCAGTAAGCAGTTCCTTTATGCTGAGCCCTTCAAGTATTGGCATGTCGATCTTCTCGACCTCAGTCCCAGAACTTACGATGAACTGAAGCTTTACCTTCTCGGCAATGGAAGTTCCGGCGGAAGGATGCTGGGCGATGATTGTACCTGGGACGCTTTCATCCTTTACATATACAACAGGAGCAACTTCCACAAGAGCATCGGAACCGCTGAAAAGAAGTTCAAGATCATTGCGTATCTCATCGGCATTTTTTCCGACATAGTCCTCGATGAAATCAATTGCGACACCACGACTCACGGTCAAGGTAACGCGGCGATAGGCCTTTACGATCGCACCAGCCTTTGGATTCTGCTCAAGGATCGTTCCCTTGTCTCCAGGAGAGTCAGAATACTTCAGCTGGATTTTTGGATAAAGTTCCTTTGCCTGCATCTTGAGAAGGGCATCAGTAAGGCTTTCTCCAACAACATCAGGTACAAGAACTTTTTCCGCCCCCTGAACAGACGCAAAGAAAACAGCAAGACATGCCGAAAGCGCAATCACCAGTGAAAGGATTACGGTGATGACAGATGTTTTCCCGTATTTCACAAAATTTTCAAGGAACTCTTTGGTTCCATCTTTTACACTGCTTATAATTTCGTTCACTTTCATTTTCATGCATCCTATTCAAGAACCGTGCCGATGAAATTTCTCGCACCATTCATAAATGATTTGTAGTCCATGGCTTTCTTTGACTGCCACTGAAGTTCCGTCGCAATAAGAACACCGTCTCCGGTCTGAATCAGAATTCCACGCGGCTTGCTGTATGCAAGGACAGTTCCCGGAACAGCCGAAGTATTTTTTGGAATGCTTGGATCCTGGGTCGCAACTTTTGAGGCTGCCCTTCCTTTCAGGATTCTAAGCTGAACTCCACCAGATGTCGTAAAACATCCAGGCCATGGAGTATACGCCCTTATCATGGCATCTATTTTTTCAGCAGGAAGCTTCCAATCGATCTTTCCGTCTTCCTTCTTTATCTTTGTGCAGTATGAAGGTTCTCCTACCTGAGGGGTTGAAGGCGGAAGAACTCCGGTGCGGGAAATCTGCCTCAAATACTGGGTAAACATGGCAGTACCATAGACAGAACACTGCCGCAGAAGATATTCAGCATTTTCATTGCCGGTCAGACGATATCTGTGGCAGGTGATGATGTCACCCTCATCCATTCCAAGAGCCATTGTCTGGATCGAACATCCGGTCTCCTCATCCATGTTGAGGATGCACTCGTTGATGGGAGTTGCTCCTCTGTACTTTGGAAGGATTGACGGATGGATGTTGATTCCGCCGTATTTAAAGAGCGAGAAGAATTTTGGACCAAGAATATGTCCGTAAGCAAAACAGATGAAGATGTCCGGCTTAAGGGATGCAAGGATCTCACGCTCCGGCGCACAAACATGTTCCGGACAGAGAATCTTTATGTCGGTTCCGCGGGCCTCGTTCCAGGTGCGGGCATACTGTTCTACTTCCGTCGGAACCAGTTCCGAATGACGGCCTCTTGTTGTGGGAGGATTCGTGAGGACACCAACTATTTCATACTGCTCATCAGGAGTTGCCTTTGACATCTCGCTGTCCCGCAAAAGAAGTTCAAGGATTGTCGCGGCAACCTGAGGGCTTCCACCGTATACTACTCTAAGCATTTTTACCTACTTATTCTTTTTTGCTTCTTTCGCAGCTTTCTTTGCCGCGATGCTGCGCTGCTTTGCTTCCTTTGCCGCAGCCTTTTTTTCCGCACGCTCAGCACGGCGCTTCATTGCCTCGATGACTTCCTGCTTGTATGCCTCATCACCGTGGTCGATGTAAAGCACTCCGTCAAGGTGATCATTCTCATGCTGGATGCATCTTGCAAGAAGACCGTCAGCATCGTTGATCACGAAAGGTTTTCCATTTTCATTCAGAGCACTGACAGAAACTTTTTCAGGACGTATGATTTCCTCAGAGAATCCAGGAAGGGAAAGACAGCCTTCCTCATAAGATGAAGTTTCTTCAGAAGTCTTTATAATCTCAGGATTGATGAAGACACGTCTTACATCGTCACCAACATCAATAACGAAAAATCGTTTTGCGATTCCTACCTGTGGAGCAGCAAGTCCGACTCCGTTGGCACTTACCATAGTTTCAAACATTTCGTTGAAAAGCTCACGCATCTCGTCGTTGATTTCTTCAGGTTTTACGATCTCACATTTCTGTCTTAGTATTTCTTCACCAAGCTTTGTAATTCTCATTTTACTTCCTTCCAAATTTACAGTCTTACTCTGGCGGCCCTTGCATGTCCTGCAAGTCCTTCAGCATCCCCAAGGATTCCGGCGGCCTTTGCAGAATTCACAGGACCTTCCTTTGAGCTGTCAGTGCGCAAAGTCGTCACGGTCTTCAGGAACACACGAACGCTGAGGCCACCAGTGAATCTTGCGCTTCCACTTGTCGGCAATGTGTGGTTCAGTCCTGCGGCATAATCACCGAAGACTTCAGCTGCACCATGGCCGATGAAAAGAGATCCGTAGTTGTGCACAAGCTTTTCAATATTGTCACGCTCTGCACCTGGCTCCATGGCAAGCTCAAGGTGTTCCGGAGCCTTTCTGTTGGCGATGTCAGCAGCCTGTTCAAGGGAATCACACAGGATTATTCTTCCATAGCTGTCGATGCTCTGACGGGCAACGGCTGCGGTGGCAAGAGTCTCAAGTTGTTTTTCAATTTCCGCGCTGACTTTTTTTGCAAGATTTTCGTCAGTGAGGGCAAGCACAGGCTGGGCTACAACATCGTGCTCGGCCTGGGCAAGCAGGTCGGCGGCAACCCATTCAGGATCTGCGCTCTTGTCTGCAATGATGAAAACTTCGGTAGGACCTGCTACCATATCGATGCCGACAGTCCCGTACACAAGTTTCTTGGCTTCTGCGACAAATTTATTTCCAGGACCAACGATAACGTCAACAGCCGGAATGGATTCCGTTCCAAACGCAAGAGCACCGATGGCCTGGGAACCGCCACACGCGAATGCTTTTGTGACACCACAGATATAGGCCGCCGCCATTATGTTTTCATCAGCATAAGGTTTGCCGTTTTCAAAAGCTTTTCCAGGTACACCCTTTCCAGCTTTTTCTGCCTCTGCCTTGTCTGACGGATGTACGCGAGGTGGAGTACAAAGGATGATTTCCTTGACGCCTGCGGCAACTGCCGGAGCAACGGTCATCACCATTGTGGAAACCAGAGCAAAGCGGCCCGCCGGAACATAAACGCCTGCACGGTCTACGGCAATGTTCTTCTGCCCCGTAAAAAGACCGGGTTCAAGTTCAACTTCAAAATCATCAAAGGATTCCCTCTGTTTTTTTGCAAAACGTACGGCAAGATCACGGCTGTAGCAAAGGGCATTGTAAAGATCAGGATTTTCTTTCTGCATTTTTTCCGCAGCGGCCTTGAGTTCCGACTGAGGGATCTCAAGAGACGATGGAGAAGCAACGTCAAACCTGGCTGTATATTTTCTTACAGCGGAATCTCCGTTTGAGCGCACGTCATTCAAAACATCGCGTACAACATCGATGGAAGATCCAAAGTCCCTGCCTCCAAAGAACGCGCTTTCGATTTCTGATGCTTTCTGAATCCTGATCATCTTAAATATCTCCAACGGGCACTTCCATAGATGAATTCTATGCAGCAACCCCAATTTTTTTTGGGTTCCATTTTATCAGAAAACGCAGATGTTTACAATTAAAGGGCATATCTAGACGACTGTTCTGTCATTTTCACTTTTCTGCTATCATGAGCAAGGTAAAAAATCAGGAGGCATGTCATGGAAGAACTATTTGACCAGTCATATGAAACCGCAATTGAATTGATTGAAAAGGCAAAACTTAAGAAGGGGCAGATTCTTGTGGTAGGATGCTCAAGCAGTGAGATTACAGGCGGAACCATCGGGAAAAACTCAAACCTTGAGGCAGCGGAAAAAACTTTCGGCGGAATCTACAAAGCCTGCCGTGAAAAAGGCATTGAACTTGCATGCCAGTGCTGCGAGCACCTCAACAGAGCCATTATAATTGAAACCGAAACCGCGGAACGCCTTGGTCTCGAAATCGTCAACGTTGTTCCACAGCCAAAAGCTGGCGGATCCTTTGCGACCACAGCCTGGAAAACATTCAGGAATCCTGCCGCCGTGGAACACATAAAGGCCCATGCAGGAATGGACATCGGCGACACCCTCATCGGAATGCACCTTAAGGATGTGGCGGTTCCTGTAAGGCTTTCGATCAGTTCCATAGGAAACGCTCATCTTGTCTGTGCCAGAACCCGCGCAAAATACATCGGCGGAGAAAGGGCGGCATATACAGCTGAATAGACTTGTTAAAGTTCAGCAGCAACATAATACCGAATTCTACAATTGAACTGGTATAAAATTCAGTGTAAAATAGTAGAAACAAACTCAAAAGGAGCCAAAACAATGAAAAAAATCGCGGCATTTGTACTCGCAGCTTCAGCAGCACTTGTACTTGCAGGCTGTTCTAAGGCAGCATCAAAGAAGAACTTCATCCTTGCAACAGGCGGAACTTCCGGAACTTACTACCCGTTCGGTGGTGCAATCGCAAACATCTGGAACACAAAGATTGAAGGAATGAACGTTACCGCACAGTCGACAGGTGCTTCTGCAGAAAACCTCCGTCTCATCAGCGCAGGAGATGCAGAGTTCGCTACAGTTCAGAACGACGTAATGGACTACGCATACAACGGAACAGACATGTTCGCAGGCAAGGCACTTCCAAACCTTGCAACACTCGGAACAATGTATCCTGAAGTTGTTCAGATCGCAGCTTCAAAATCAAGCGGAATCAAGACAATCTACGACCTTAAGGGAAAGCGCGTTTCTGTAGGAGACGCAGGATCAGGTGTTGAATTCAACGCAAAGCAGATTCTCGAAGGCTACGGACTTACATTCGACGACATCAAGAAGTCAAACCTTTCGTTCAAGGAATCAGGAGAAGGCCTCCAGAACGGAACTTTGGATGCATGCTTCATCACTGCAGGTGTTCCAAACGCAGCCCTTCAGGAACTTGCATTCACAAACGGTCTCATCCTCATCCCTGTAAACGGTGCTGAAGCTGATGCAATCTGTGCAAAATACGGATTCTACACAAAGACAACAATTCCAAGCGGAACATACAAGGGAACAGACGCAGATACAGAAGCACTTTCCATCAAGTGTACAATCGCCGTAAACGCAAACCTTGATGAAGATACAGTCTACAAGATGACAAAGGTTCTCTTTGAAAACCTTGAAGAACTTGGAAACGCACACGCAAAGGGTAAAGAAGTTACAGCTGCAAAGGCAGTTACAGGATGCTCTGTTCCATTCCACCCGGGTGCAAAGAAGTACTTTGAAGAAATCGGACTCATTAAATAATTAGGAATTAAGGAGCTGTTCCAAAAGTAAATTCAGGGTGGTTGAGCGTAGTCGAAACCACCATAGATAGTGTAATTGGTCATTTCACCATTGCGGCGCAATGACCCTGGCATAGATGCTTGTTGGACAGCCCCTTTATCTTTTACAGCAATGAAGACAAAGGCACTTTTAATTTCAGTCATTTTCTTTTTAGTAGTGGCGTTTGTTTTCATTTTTCCTTTTTTTTCCGTTCTTTCAATTTCAAACAGAAAGAATCCTTCAGAAAAAATTCATTTTGAAAATGGCGCCCGTGGATTTATAATTTCCTATACCCATTCGGTAAACAAGGGCAGGGTCCACGACTACTACAGGGCAGATGGCAAAAACCTGATTCTATACAGGACCGATTTTGTCAGCTACGGCGCCGGAATGCCTGAAATAGAAGAAACTCCAGATGCAGTTTTTTACCAGGCAGGCGAAACCTACACCATGGAATACGAAAGGAATGTAGGAACAAGTTTTCTTCTTTCCGTCGGTGTAATTGCCGAACATTCCATTACCCTTGGAGACTATGAATTTTTCCTGAAAGATTTTTTTGAGCCTAAGACAAGTCTTGTTTTTAAAATCAAAAGAATCTCACTTATTGAATTGCTGAATAAAAAGAGGAGGCCAAATTGAGCAACAAAGAAAAAACAACAAAGAACGAGGAACAGTTTGAAAATCAGATGGAAAACCTCGGACCTACTTCAAACGAAGCTGAACTCAAGGAAATGATGAAAAACCTTGACCGTGAGCAGGCTTATCGAGAGCATACTTGCTGGCGTCAGTACATCACGGTAGTGGTTTCAATTGCATTTGTAATTTTCCAGCTCTATTCCAGTCTTTCGGGAATGGTAACGGCACAGGTCCTTCGCGCAACTCACCTTGCCTTTGTGCAGATGCTTGCTTTCCTTCTTTTCCCTGCAACAAAGAAACTGCCACGCAACCATCTTCCATGGTACGATGTTGTCCTTGCACTGGTTGGAGCCGTCTGCTGGTTCTATATTGTCGTTAACTTCCAGGAGCTTGCCCGCCGCACAGGAGCATTTACTTTCCTTGACATTTTCGTTGCCTGTGTTGGAATCCTTGTACTCGCAGAAAGCTGCCGCCGTATTGTAGGTCTTCCAATCCTCATCATTGCAACCTGCTTTATCCTTTACGCACTTTTCGGGAAATACATGCCTGGATTCTTTAACCACCGCGGTTATACGGTCAAACGTGTCGCAGCCCATCTTTTCTACAACACGGAAGGCATCATGGGTGTTCCAATCGGAGCATGTTCTACATTCATTTTCCTTTTCATTCTTTTTGGTGCCCTTCTTGAAAAGACAGGAATCGGACAGTTTTTCATCGACATCTGCAACGCAATTGCAGGTGGAGCTTCCGGAGGCCCTGCAAAGGTTGCTGTTTTGACATCAGCTTTGCTTGGAACAGTTTCAGGATCTTCTGTTTCAAATACAGTAGGAAGCGGAAGCTTTACAATTCCGATGATGAAAAAACTTGGTTACAAGAGTGAATTTGCAGGAGCAGTAGAAGCCGCAGCCTCTACAGGTGGTCAGCTTATGCCTCCAATCATGGGTGCCGCAGCATTCCTTATGGCAGAAAGTTTGGGCATGTCTTACATCAATATCGTTAAGGCTGCTATCATTCCGGCCCTTCTCTACTTTACAGGAATTTTCATTACGGTTCACCTTGAAGCACACAAGCTTGGACTCAAGGGACTTCCAAGGGAACAGCTTCCAAAGTTTCTTCCACTGTTCCTTCGCAAGGGATACATGCTTCTTCCATTGATTGCAATTGTATTCTTCCTTTGCATCGGACGCACAGCAGTTTATGCTGCCTTCATGGGAATTGCAGTCTGCGTTGCCATCGGTGTAATCACATCCTTTGTTGATGTTGCCCAGGGACGCAAGCCTACTTTCAGCGCCAACGATGTTGTTGAAGTAATGTGTTCTGCCGCAAGAAACATCATCAGCGTTGCCATTGCATGTGCCATGGCAGGAATCATCATCGGCGTTGTTACCCTTACTGGAATCGGACTTAAGTTTGGTGCAGGCCTCATTTCCATTTCTCACGGAATCGCCTTCATCACCCTTTTCCTTACAATGGTTTCTTCAATCATCCTTGGTATGGGTGCTCCAACAACAGCTAACTACCTCATTACTTCTACAATCACAGCAGGTGCAATCATCCAGCTTGGATACGAACCAATCGCAGCCCACATGTTTGCATTCTACTTTGGAATCATTGCCGATGTTACACCACCAGTTGCCCTTGCAGCTTTGGCAGGTGCCGCCATCGCAAAGGGAAAGCCGATGAAGACAGCCTTGAACGCTACAAAACTTGCCATCGGAGCATTCATCATTCCGTACATCTTCGTATTCAATCCTGCAATGCTTATGATCAATACGAATCTTATGGGAATCCTTTCAATCAGCATGTCAGCCATCATAGGTATGTTTGGAATCAGTGCTGCACTTGAAGGTTATGTATGCAGAAAGGAATCAGTGATTGAAAGAATTCTTTTTGCCACCGCAGGTTTCTGCTGTGTCATGCCGGGATTCACGACAGACGGAATAGGATTCCTGACCATGGGTGCACTGATCGCATACCAGATAATACGTCGAGTCAAGGCACGCTAACGCTTAAAGCCTTGACTTCGCCGTTTTTAGGGTTTGTAATAAACCCTAAATCAGGAACAGAGCTGAAAATAGAAATGCATAGATGATAAAAAACGGATGCCGGCGTCATAGGCATCCGCAATGCTTACAATGCGGGCATCATGAGACAGAAAAACACAACATGTACCAGAAGAACCATCAGTGATACACATGCCATGAACAGGTGCATGTTGTTCATGTTTATGCCATTTCGCAATTCACTGAATTTCAAAACTTTCACCCTGTTTTCTTTTTTATTCTATTATGTTGCATAAAATCACAAAATCAACGAAAATCTTTGTTCCTGGCGGTATTACAATGAACAACAGAAAAGATTTTTTTAACGGATTTCGCGACGGCATCCCAATCGGACTTGGTTATTTTGTGGTTTCCTTTTCTCTTGGAATCATCGCTAAAAAATCAGGAGTCACATTCTATCAGGGCTTCATAGCAAGTTTTTTCAACCACGCTTCAGCCGGAGAATATGCCCTTTTCACCGCGATCGGAACTTTGGCAAGCTACGTTGAAGTTGCCCTGGTGACATTCATAGCCAATGCAAGATATCTTCTCCTTTCAAGCGCATTGAGCCAGAAGTTTGATCCCCAAACAGGCTTTCTGCACAGGCTTTGTTCAGGCTTTGTGATCACCGATGAAATCTTCGGAATCTCCATCGCACAGAAAGGATTCGTAAATCCGTTCTATATGTACGGAGCATTTATCTGCGCCGCAACTTTATGGAGCCTTGGTACTGCCTGCGGAATTCTTGCCGGAAACATCCTTCCGCTCAGGGCCGTAAGCGCGCTTTCTGTGGCACTCTACGGAATGTTCATTGCCATCATAGTTCCGCCTGCAAAAAAGAATCCTGTAATAGCTGCCTGTGTCATAATCAGTTTTGCCTCAAGCTGGGCGATGGGTATGATTCCGCACTTGAAGGAAATTTCAAGCGGCAACAGAGTCATCATACTGACAGTGATCATAGCAACAGCCGCAGCAATCATCAGACCTGTGAAAGAAGAAAAAGAAACGGAGGTGTAAAAAATGAAAAACATCTACATATACATTTTTGTCGCAGCACTTGTTTCCCTTGTCATAAGGGCACTTCCGCTTACATTGATCCGAAACCAGATAAAGAACAGATTCATCCGCTCATTTCTGTTTTACGTTCCCTATGTGACCCTCGCCGTCATGACTTTTCCAGCGATTACGGAAGCAACACAGAGTCTTTGGGCCGGGGTCGCAGCCCTTTTAACCGGAATAATCCTTTCTCTTGCAGGTGCCGGTCTTTTGCCTGTAGCCGCCGCATGCTGTGCCGTCGTTTTTGTTATTGAATTGTTTATCTAAGTCTGTTATGTTTTTAGCAGGAACTTTACAACGGAGAACATGAGTTTTATCATAGAATTCGGAGCAATTTATGGAAAATATAAGTGCAGAAAATCAGGAATCCAATGACATCCTCGACCAGATCCGCATTCCTCTTTCAGATATAAGCGGAATTTCAAGACTTCTCAGATACAATATACAGAACATGAAAAACAATGACGAATCCCAGATCCATGCACTTTTTGATCTTCTGAATGCCCTAGATGAGAATACGGCACACATTCTTTCACTTCTCAATGAAAATCTTGAACGTGAATATGAAGACAGAGCAGATCTCGCAATTCCAAAACAGCCGGAAAATCCTGCTTCCACAGGTTATGAAAAACTTGCGGGAAAGAAGATTCTTGTTGTCGATGATATTGAACTCAACCGCGTTCTTTTGAGCCTCATGCTTAAAAACATCGGAATGGAAGTAGTCGAAGCAGAAAACGGTCATGAAGCCATCGAACTGCTTCAAAATTCGAAGCCTGATGAGATTTCCTTGATTCTCATGGACATCATGATGCCTGTCATGGATGGATATACCGCAACCATGAAGATCCGTGCCTTCGAAAGAAAAGACATTGCAAACATTCCAGTCATCGCCGTAACAGCCAATGCATTCGAATACTACAAAAAGCAGGCTGAAGATTACGGCATGAACGGCTACGTAATAAAGCCTTTGAGCAAAGAAAAGCTCTATGAAGAAATCGCACGACTGATCTGAAACTGGAGTCAATGAAACTGAAAAAAAGAATTCTGCTTATATCTGCAATCCTCATGCTGGTGGCATCCGGCGCATCTGCAAAAAAACAGAACAGTTCTTCGCAGAAGAAGAAGAACGTTCTCGAAGCGGAATATACGATCAACCTTCACGACAACTGCCCCAGGACAACAGCCGCATTGAACGAGGAAGTCGCATTGCGGGCAACGATTCCGGGATACAGAGGAACATTTTCCGTGATCTACAAGACATGGCCGGAAGAAAAGTACGCATATCCGCTCACCGGATACTATGACTGCTGCCTTAGGATCAAAGACGCCATCGAAAAAAGCAAAGGAAAAAAATGCACGCTCCTGTTCAATTCCTCGCAGGACATGTGCGGCCTTCCGCTGGACTTTTCCACAACCGCAGCCGCAACGGAATCGGTAGTAAAACTTATCGAATCAAAGCAGACAGAAGCCTACGCCTTTTATATTTTCGAAGATTGAACCCAAGATCCCTAAAAACGCACCACGCAGACAATGGGCAGATGATCGCTGTAACCTTCTCCGTTCCATATCTGGTACCTGTTGGGAACAAAAATCTTTGAGTCACACCACGGCCCTTCAACAGCAACATGGAACTCAATGAATTCCGCTTTCCCCGCAAGGAACATGTTGTCGATCCGCGACCATTCTTCCTGAAAATAATAGCTTCCCGGCTGAACCATCTTGCCGCTGTCGGAAAACCAGGGCGACTGGACGCAGACTCCTGAATCGACAAGAGTTCCATCTTTCCAGAACCTCATGACAACCTTGCCTCCGGAAGCCAGATCAAAATCCGCAATATCACGGTTGAAATCACCAAGAGCAAGCAGGGCACTGTTATTTTGGATTCCCTTCTCCATTATGCTGGAAAGGACACCTTCCTGTCTGTTTCGCCAGATTTCAGATTCCTCCTCACCTCCGCTTTTGCTCTTCCAATGGTTCACGAAAATCGTAAGTCTCCTGCCTCTTGAAATCACCTCCACTTCCATAATAGGGCGCAGACGCGGCATATCCGACTCCTCTGTCCTTATATCCAGGCTGTGCACCTTCATGTCATCAAGCTGAACCCTGGACAAAACGGCACAGCCGATGGAACTTCCTTCATCCTTTGCAAATACGGCATTTCTATAAACCTTCTGGCCATTCCATTCACCGGCAAGAAAATTGCTTATGTCGTGAACCACAGCCTCGTTCTCAATTTCTTCCATCACGAACACGTCTGCATCAATGGCCTTTATGACGGAACACAGACGCTTGAGACGTTCTATGTAGGCTTCTTTACCCCACCTTCCGCTTTTTACGAATTCCGTATACTCATCCCCGGTAGTTACAGCGTCAAAAAAAGTCTGGACATTCCAGTTGGCAACCTTAAGTTTTTCTTCCCTGACAAGGGTCTCGGTTGTCATTTGGGCACACGAGGAGAACAAAAGGAAAACGGCGATTACAGGGACCAGATTTGTTTTATGGCTCAAAGGACACCTCCTGAAAAAATCCCGGCTGACTACGGGAATGTCCATATAAATTATTGTGGCGGAATGAAATTTCCATACATCTTTTTTCAACTTTCTTCGTGAAATTTCGGTCACAATACCGTGATTTAAATCACACAAATCTCCAGTCACCTCCTGAATTCCCCGAATTCAACAGTTTGTGTGCAATAAATCACAGCAATTCGGTTTTTTCTATAGACCCGACTGTTTTTTGATGATAGTATTAAGGCGAACAAGAGATAAATTATGTGATTTTTTTCACAAAAGACAGATAAGATGATACAGAAGATTCCGCAGCCGGCCAAAAGAAGGCTTGTTCTTCTTGAACACCTTCTCTCGACTTACAAAGAAAAAAACATCACCTCACAGAAAATACAGGAAATGGCCGGGTGGTCTTCAGCTGTTGTAAGGCGTGATATTTCCTACATCGACGTTAAGTGCGGTGCGACAAACGGCTACAAGGTTGCTGAACTCAGAGAGGCCCTTAGAAAGACTTTCAATCTTACCACGGCGGAACAGAAGTGCTGCATCGTTGGACTCGGAAGAATGGGTCAGGCACTTCTCGACAATTCCGAACTGTATGAATCACCGTTCAAGATTGTGGCCGGTTTTGATTCAAGCGTAAACAAGACGGAAGTTTTGAGTTCCGCCTTTCCCCTTCATCCTACAACACTGATGAAAAAAATCATCAAGGAAGAAGGAATCAGTTTCGCGATCCTGACCGTGGATCCTGAGGAAGCAAAACCGATGACGGATCTTCTTCTTGAATGCGGAATCAGGGGAATCGTCAACTACACTCCGTGTGTACTGACAGTAACAAAGGATGTAAAAGTAGAAAACGTCAGCCTTTTGACTGCACTTTCAACTTTGGCAATACAGTAAATCAATAGCAGCCTTTGCTTTCTGGCAATGGCGGATAACTATGGGGGTTATAATATGAGTCGTGTTTACAACTTTAGCGCAGGTCCTTCTTGCCTTCCGGAAGAAGTTCTCAAGGAATGTGCAGCAGAAATGATGGACTGCAACGGAACAGGTCAGAGCGTAATGGAAATGAGCCACCGCTCATCTGCATTCGAACCAATCATCGAACATGCAGAAGCACAGATCCGCAAGCTTATGAACGTTCCTTCAAACTACAAGGTACTCTTCGTTCAGGGTGGAGGATCAACACAGTTTGCCATGGTCGCACAGAACCTTGGTATCAACAGGAAAAAAGCTGCTTACATCGAAACTGGTGTCTGGGCAAAGAAGGCCGCAGCAGAAGCAAAGCATCTTGGTGTTGAAGTTGATGTAATCGCTTCTTCTAAGGACAAGAACTATTCTTACATCCCACGCGTTGAAAAGGTAAGCGGAGACTATGACTACGTTTATGTCTGCTTCAACAATACAATCATGGGCACACACTACGAATACATCCCTGAAACTGGAGACATTCCACTTGTTGCAGACATGTCTTCATGTATCCTTTCTGAAGAAATCGACGTCTCGAAATTCGGACTCATCTTTGCAGGTGCACAGAAGAACCTTGCTCCAGCAGGCGTTACTCTCGTAATCGTTCGTGAAGACCTTATTCCGGAACCAGAAAAGTGCCTCCCAGGAACACCGACAATGAGCATGTACAAGACACACAGTGAAAACGGTTCTATGTACAATACACCTCCTTGCTACACAATCTACGTTCTCGACAAGGTCCTCAACTGGATTGAAAAGAACGGCGGTGCAAAGGGAATCAACAAGCTGAATGTTGAAAAGGCAGACTATCTCTACAACTACCTTGATAATTCTGACTTCTACCATGCAACAGCAGAAAAGGGAAGCCGCTCTTTGATGAACGTTCCATTCCTTACAAAGTATTCTGACAACGACGGATCGGAAGAAGCACAGGCAAAGGAAAAGGCAATCAATGCTAAATTTGTTAAGGAAGCAGAAGCTGCAGGACTCGTTAACCTTAAGGGTCACCGACTTGTAGGCGGCATGCGCGCTTCTATCTATAATGCCATGACAATGGACGGTGTAAAAGCACTTGTTAAGTTCATGGAAGAATTTGCAAAGAACAACTAAATAAATGTGAATTTGATGGGCCCCAGCGACGGCGATAAGGGCAATGGAAAACCTCCCGCTCCACTCATTAAAGCGTTGAGTCAATACGGCGGGTCCCTCCTTCCCCTTATCGCCTGCGTCCCATCAAATTCACAATATTCATTAAAACCACATAAGTTTATTCTTCTGTGGCTGATATTTTAAGATTATAAATTAGGATAAACTGCGAGTGGGACGCAGGTGGGAAAGAAAATGGTGGGGCCCGCCAAAAAGGCTCATCGTTTTTCAACAGTGAAGCGGGAAGGTCCCATTTTTTTTCCACCGTCAGCGAGGGGCCCACTCGCAGCTTGTCCAGGAGTTTAAAGATGTATAAGATTCAGACACTTGATAGAATTTCTGCAGTTGGATTGGATAACTTTCCACGCGATGAATATGAAATTGCTTCGGAAATCATGAAGCCGGATGCAATCCTTGTCCGCTCACACGACATGCTCAGCATGGAACTTGACGAAAACGTTAAGGCTGTTGCCCGTGCAGGTGCCGGCGTTAACAATATTCCATGCAAGGACCTGGCAGCAAAGGGTGTTGTAGTATTCAACACACCAGGTGCAAATGCCAACGCAGTTAAGGAACTTGTAATCCTCGGCCTTCTTATGGCAAGCCGTCCTGTAATCGCTGCAAACAAGTTCTGTAACGGACTTGCAGGAAAGGGTGCAGAAATTGCAACACTCGCAGAAAAGGGAAAGAAAGATTACATCGGTAACGAGCTCAAGGGAAAGACTCTTGGTGTTATCGGTCTCGGTGCAATCGGTGCACAGGTTGCAAACACAGCTATCGAACTTGGAATGAACGTTGTAGGTTACGACCCATTCCTTTCCATCGACGCTGCATGGAGCCTTAACCACATGGTTAAGCACGCAGAAACTCTCGATACAGTTCTTGCAAAGGCTGACTACCTTACATTCCATGTACCTGAGACACCAGACACAAAGGGATTTGTAAACGCAAACACAATCAAGAACATGAAGGACGGCGTTCGCCTCATAAACATTGCCCGCGGTGGTCTTGTAAACAACGAAGATGTTCTTGCCGCAATCAACAGCGGAAAGGTAAGCTGCATGGTAACAGACTTTGCTGCTGAAGAACTCCTTAACAACGACAAGGTTATCTGTATGCCTCACCTTGGAGCATCAACTCCAGAAGCAGAAGACAACTGTGCAGTTATGGCAGTCAAGGAACTCCGTGACTTCCTTGAAACAGGTGCAATCAAAAACAGCGTAAACTATCCAAAGTGCAAGATGGACAACGCAATCCCAAAGAACGGAACTCGCCTCTGCATCGCACACAAGAATGTTCCTAACATGATCGCACAGTTCACATCAGTACTCGGTGAAGCAAAACTCAACATTTCCGGAATGGTTGACCAGAACCGCGGTGACATCGCCTACTGTATGATCGATGTTGACGGAAAGGTAGAAGAAGCAACATTGGCTTCCCTTGGTTCAGCTGACGGCGTAATCAAGGTAAGACCAATCTACGCTTAACAGACGCAATGCGTTATAATAAGGTGTCTGAGAAGCAATGCTTTTCGGGCACCTTTTTTTATTATGTTTGTGTTCGTTAACAATGTTGCCCGAAGAACCCTTCGACTGAGCTCAGGGATCCTATAGGCTGGCTGAGGGTAGTCGAAGCCTGCCTATAGCGCAGCAACACTTTCTACGGACATAGCCTTTTTTTATTTAAGGAGGATTTTTATGGAAGCAGTGTTATTGATTTCGGCAATCATACTTCTGGCATTAGGCTTTCTCGGAACATTTCTTCCTGTTCTGCCCGGACCTCCGTTGGCCTGGAGCGCACTTCTTCTTGAATATTTTATGGAAAGCAGCGGTATGACAGTTACACTTCTGGTCATTACGTTCATCGTTGCTGTTGTAGTAACCATAATGGATTTTGCTTTTCCTACGATTCAGACAAAGAAATCAGGCGGAACAAAATACGGAACTTGGGGATCAACCATCGGACTCATAGTGGGACTTTTCAGCGGACCTTTCGGAATCCTTGTGGGACCTTTCATCGGTGCATTCATTGGAGAAATGATTAACGACTCAAGCGATTACCACAAGGCGTTAAGATCTGCATGGGCTTCCTTCATTGGATTTCTTTCGGGAACATTGATGAAAATCGTCACGGTGTCAGTTTTCATAATCATTTTCATTTTAAGATTGAAATAGTTCACCCAATGAAAAACTCAACTCACCCAACACTAAGCCTACATAAACAATAGGATATAACAGCAATTAAAAGATGCAATATTCATATGTTGAATAATGTATTATAATCAGAATAGAGAGTTTAAATCCGCAAAGGGGTCTATATGCTTAAAAACAAATCACTCACATTCAAGGCTACGGCTTTTGCTGTTGTCTTCAGCGTAGGTATCATTACCTTAACCGGAATTACCTGTGCAATTCTTACAAGAAAGAACTTCAAGAAAAATGCCGACACAATGATTACTTCACTTGCAGAAAACATCAAGCTTTCCTTCATATCAAGTGTACAGAAGGAAATGATTCTTTCGGAAAAGATGGTCACTTCCGCAGTAATCAGGGAATACATGAAGGATCCATCAAATCCCAAGTGGCATGACATTGGACTGAAGGAACTTTCTTCCTATGAAAAGATGTTCAAGAGCAAGCTCAGTTTCTGGATTTCAGACAAGGACAAACAGTATTTTGCAAACTGCGAATACAAATATACACTGGACCCTTCCCTTCCTGAAAATTCATGGTACAAGCAAAACCTTGAGGCAAGCGGCAACTATTCATTCTACGTAGATTATGAAGTTGCCCTCAAATCGACTTTCCTTTGGATCAACGGAATCGTACGCGATGAAAAAGGAACTCCACTAGGACTTGCCGGTACAGGAATTCCGCTTACCCAGTTCATAAACGAGATATATGACGGTTTTGACCCTCGTCTTGAAATGTACATGTTCAACAGCGGAATGGACACTTCTGCAGCCCGTGACAATCAGAAACTCATAGACGACAAGGTACCAATTCAGGATGTACTTCCAAAGGCAAACATACCAACCAGTATTCCGGATAAAACAACCCTGGTCTCTGCTGATGACGGTGAATATGTAATATGTCCTCTCACGGAAATAGGTTGGGGACTTGTCATCAAATGTCCAAATGACAATGCATCGTTCTATGACAAATCCATCATCAGAATAGGAATAGCAGTCATCCTTGTTTCTCTTTTAATCATATTCGTGTTTACGGTTTTCCTTCTCAGGATTACAGGCGGAATAAAAAAAGTCCTTAAGGCTCTGAGAAATTCAGTTGAGGAAATTGAAAACGGAGAGGCGGACCTTACAAAGAGAATTGAATCTGCAAACAACAACGAACTTGGAGAAATGATCGACGAGTTCAACAGATTTATTGAAAAACTTCAGTCAATCGTAGGTGACATCAAGGCATCTGAAAGTGGGTTGAACACAGCCGGAACAGGATTGAACAGGATCATAACAGAAACCTCCGTAGCCATTGAAAACATTCTTGAAGAAATCAACACGACAAATACGAAGGTCAACGAGCAGCATGATAGTGTCGGAAATACGGCAGCAGCCGTTTCAAAAATTTCAACAAACATCACATCGCTTGAAAAACTGATTGCGGAGCAGACAAACGGAGTCAAGGAAGCTTCTTCCGCCGTTTCAGAAATGATCAGCAACATAGAAAACGTAAACAGTTCCGTCGAGCACATGGCAAGATCCTTCAGCGAGCTTAAGGACAACACCCAGAAAGGCAGTGCAAAACAGAATGACGTCAACGAAAAAATCAAGGAGATTGTCGTACAGTCCCAGATGCTTCAGGAAGCAAACCAGACAATTTCCAGCATCGCAGCCCAGACAAACCTTCTCGCGATGAATGCCGCAATTGAAGCAGCACATGCCGGAGAAGCCGGAAAAGGATTCAGTGTTGTTGCCGATGAAATCAGAAAACTTTCGGAAACATCTTCAACACAATCAAAGACAATTGGAGAACAGCTTGCGATGATCCGTGATTCCATTCAGAGTGTCGTTCAGACTTCCGATGAATCCAGAATCGCATTCGACAATGTATATTCTGAAATTACTGAAACAGACAGCATCGTTCAAGGAATAAAATCTGCCATGAGTGAACAGCAGACCAATTCCCGTCAGATCGGAACCATCCTCAACAACATGAATGAAAGTTCCGGTTTTGTAATGCAAGCAGCTTCTGAAATGACAAATGAAAACAAGGCCATAACCGGTGAAGTTGAGCAGCTGCTTGAAGCTACTAAAGAAATCAGGAACAAGGTTTCTAACATCGCAAACGGCGCAGAAAAGATAAATGAAAACGAATCTCTTCTTTCAGAGATTTCAAATCAGGTAAACGAATCAATTTTGACCGTCGCAAGCCAGATTGGAAAGTTCAGAATTTAAGATGCCGGTGCATAAAAAGGCCCCTGCTTCAGGAGATTTTCATTTTCTGAAGCGGGGGCTTTCTTATCCTGCAAACTATCTGTTACTGTGGACGTACTACAACCTTTGCAAGGTCAGGGCGCTTTACAAGGTCAGCCTTGAGGCCTTCTTCGCGAGCCTTGTTTACATAGTCCTTGCTCTGGAATGAATATGTGAAGTTTGTATGAACATCATATGTTCCCTTCATGAGGGCATAAGCATCTTCTGTCATAACAAGTTCTTCGTCTGTTGGAATTACGAAAATCTTTGTTGCACTGTCATCAGCAGAAATACATGTTTCAGCATTACCTGTAAATGACCACTGGTTCTTCTGTTCGTCAATCTTGATTCCGTAGTTTTCAAGACCCTGTGTAGACTTGAGGCGGAATACTGGACCGCGTTCACCGACACCGGCTGTGAATACGATTGCATCTACGTGACCAAGTTCTGCCATGTAAGCACCGATGTACTTCTTTATTCGGAGGGCTTCCATCTCGATGCAGAGCTTTGCCTTTTCATCTCCGTTCTTTGCTGCCATTTCAACATCGCGGCGGTCTGCATACTTTCCTGTAACACCGAGACATCCAGACTTCTTGTTGAGGGCTGTGTCCATTTCATCTGCTGACATTCCTGTCTTGCGCATGATGTAGAATGGAAGAGCCGGGTCAAGGTCACCAGAGCGAGTACCCATTACAAGACCTTCAAGAGGTGTGATACCCATTGTTGTATCGTAGCACTTTCCGTTTTTAACGGCACACATAGAAGCTCCGTTACCGATGTGGCAGATGATTACATTTGTATCTTCAGGTTTCTTTCCAAGGAGAACAGAAGCACGCTTTGCTGTGTAAAGGAATGATGTTCCGTGGAAACCGTACTTGCGTGCTGCATACTTTTCGTACCATTCGTGTGGAATTGCATACATGAAGTTTTCAGCAGGCATTGTCTGGTGCCATGCCGTATCCATGACTGCTGCGTGTGGAACATTTGGCATAACCTTCTGTGCAGCTTCGATACCCATGATGTTTGCAGGCATGTGGAGAGGTCCAAGGTCGATTACTTCCTTGAATCCTGCAAGAACTTCTGGAGTTACGAGAACAGACTTTGTGAACTTTTCTCCACCATGGAGAACACGGTGACCAACGGCTCCGATTTCGCTGAGGTCAGAGATAACGCCTGTTTCCTTGTCTGTGATCATCTTGAGGATGAGTTCGATTGCTTCCTTGTGTGTTGGACATGGGCTTTCAAGTTCTACCTTGTTTCCCTTTGCCTTGTGTGTGATGCATGAACCTTCGATTCCGATTCTTTCTACAACACCGTTTGCAAGAACTTCCTTGTTGTCCCAGTCGTAAACCTGGTATTTAGCTGATGATGAACCACAGTTCAATGTCAAAATTGTCATAGCCATAATGCGCCTCTGATATAATAGAAAATTATGCAGACATTATATTGAAAATATCAGTGAAACTCAATTATGAATAAATCAAAGCTTTGCGGAATAATACAACTAAAAAAATGTGGGTCCCAGCGACGTAAAAATCAGGAGTGGTGCTCCCGGTTTCATGGCTCTAAGCCTTGCGGCCTCTGCTATTTTGACCGGGTCCTCCCTCCTGCATTTTTCCTGCGTCCCACATTTTTTTAGACATACCTTTCCTTCGTGTTGTGATTTTCTACAATCCATCATATATTAAAAATGATTTCACTGATTTTTCAAAATGCCGCTATATCATATCAGGGACTTACATACAGAAAAAATGTGGGTCCCAGCGACGTAAAAATCAGGAGTGGTGCTCCCGGTTTCATGGCTCTAAGCCTTGCGGCCTCTGCTATTTTGACCGGGTCCTCCCTCCTGCATTTTTCCTGCGTCCCACATTTTTTTAGACATACCTTTCCTTCGTGTTGTGATTTTCTACAATCCATCATATATTAAAAATGATTTCACTGATTTTTCAAAACACTCACGGAAAGAACCGCCTCAAGCCTGCTCCGATGCTCCTTTCAATAATCAAATCCAATACTCTCATTTCTCAAAAAATCCGCATCAACGATTAATTTTCCTTTTTTTACTGTCACACGGTAGATGAGCTTGCATTGCTGAACATGTAGAAGCATCGAAGCCAAAATATTGTGTAAAGGTCATTTCGACAGGTGGTTCCTGAGCCTGTCGAAGGGCTCAATGACCCCTAGAACATTATTCTAAAAGGAAAATCTAAATGAAAAAAACAGCAACCCTTATTACAGGGTATTTAGGCTCAGGGAAAACTACGCTCCTGAACGAATTTTTAAAGACTGAAAAAAATAATCAAATCATTAATTGTTTCAGTTGTATTGATGGTCGCATCAACTTCGGTTTTTGCAGCAAGTAAAAAATCAATTGTATGTACAACTTTTCCGGAATATGACTGGGTTATGAATATTCTTGGAGAAAAGGCTACTAGCTTTGATGTGACACTTCTTCAGAATAACGGAACTGACTTGCACAGTTATCAGCCTTCCGTTAAAGACATTGCAAAAATCTCAAAGGCAGATTTGTTTGTTTATGTTGGTGGCGAAAGTGATGAATGGGTAGAAAAAGTGCTTTCTCAATCAGTAAACAAAAATCAGGCTGCAGTAAAATCTGCAAAGAAAAGCTTCAAGGAGCTGTCTGGCGGACAGCAGCAAAGGGTTCTTTTTGCCCGTGCTTTATGTGCCGCCAGTTCCATTCTTGTAATGGACGAACCTGCAAAAGGTTTTGATTCAGAAATTACAGAAAAGATGCATCAGATTTTAAAGGAACTGAATGAACAGGGACTTACGATAATCACCATAAGCCACGATAGAGAAGCTGCAGAAAAATATGGAACAAAAATATTAAAGCTTGGAGAAAATCCGGAATTGGTGGAGGCTGCAAAATGAGTGAATTTCTTGAAATCATAAAAATGTATTTTTCGTTCTCGTTTGTACAATATGCGTTTATTGCCGGCATTATGATTGCCATAGTTTCCTCATTGCTTGGAGTTACTTTGGTTCTTAAAAGGTTTTCATATATCGGGGATGGCCTTTCGCACACTGCTTTTGGAGCCATGGCGATGGCGTCGGTTTTGAAAATCTCCCACAGCATAATCTTTGTTCTGCCAGTAACAGTTTTTTTTACTATCTTGATTTTATGTACAATAGAAAATGAAAACTAACGGTGATTTACGACAGAAAGCTTCCGGTGGGAAGGTGGCAAAGAAGCGGAATGATAGGAAGAAGATGAGTTTTCGGGATGTGGAGGAGTTTGAGTAGTTTTATATTATTTTTTACATGAGAAATACAAAACTTGAAAAGAGCTAAAATTTTATAGTAGAGAACTTAAAAATATGATATAATATTGTAGATTGTTATTTTTTTAATATGCAATCTTTTACTTTGTAACAATAATTAAAAGATAAAGAAGGATAAAAATGTCTAAATGTACGAAATGCGGAACTGAATTATGTAAGGCGATTTTTATAAAATCTATAAAAGCAGGTTCTGTATCTGAAAAACTGTTTGTAATTGGTGATGCTATAATTGCTATAAATGAAAATCCGATACAAGAGCAATCTGATATAAAAAAAATCGGAATTGAAAATAAATTTTTTAAAATAACTATACTTCATAGTGACAAGACTGTAACAACATCAGCAATTCTTCCGGCAATATATTTGAATGATGTAAATTTTGAAGAAGTTAATGTTTGTCTAAAGTGTGGAACAAATCATAGTGGTACAAAACAAAAAAGAAACAAACTTCCTATTTTAATTGGCATAATTGTAGCTTTAATTATTTTACTAATTGTTATTTTTTTGAATACAAATACTGGTAAACAAATCAATCAAGAAACAATTACAGAAAATACCGATAAATTAATTTCAAATGAACAAAATGATACAATAGAAAAAGAAGTTTACAATATAATTCCAGAGAAAACTTTGAATACTCTAGAAAAAACATTGAAAGAAAATGTATACAATAATAACGAAGATGAAAAGTCTTTTGAATCTAATGAGACACAAGAAAGAAAACGTTCTGGTTCAAATCGTTCAGAAGTCTTTGTAGCTTATGATGAATCAGGTAAAATATTAGATCTGAGAGATACTTATCTTGGAATAATTGATTTAAACGATGGAATTACTTTCAGTACAGACTCTCGTAACCAAATTGGTGAATCTTCAAATTCAGAAACTAAAACACGTTCCAGAAGAGGTTCAAATAGAACACAAAATGATTTAGATTCTATAGAAAATACATTAAATACTATAACTGAATTAAAAGACACAATCATTGAAATGGCAGATATCAGTGACATATCTGAAAAAGTAATTGGTCGTATATATTTTGATTATGGAAGCTCTTTAGAACCTGTAAATATAAACCTTTCTATTGAAAAATATTTATTAATTCAGAAACAGTCCGAAGAACTAAAACAATATAGTTCAATTGTTTTAGGATTAAATGATTTATTAAATAAAATACCTGAAGATAAAAGAGACAGTGCAATATTTATCTTAATGGGATATGCTGATTCAACTTTATTTAATGCAGAACCTGAAATTAGTGAAAGAAGTAAAAAATACAATACAGAACTTTCATTAAAACGAGCCAAAACTGTTGAAGCTATTTTGGAAAGTAGCGATTTTGGGATTTCTTCAAATAAAATAGTCACACAGGGATTAGGTTATTCTAAAAATGAACAAGCAGTCAATGATTTATGGAAGTATCGCCGTGTTGATGTTGTTGTATCTTATGAATAAGAGGAAAGAATGAAAAAACTATTAATATCATTACTATCATTAGTTTTATTAGTAATTAATTGTTATTCCAATGAAATCAAAATCCCTTTTGATGGAGGCATTGCATATATTCCACAAATAAATGGAAAAGACGATTTATCAAATATACGAATTGAATATGATGATGGATGGTTTTTTTATGGGCGTGGAACAGAAGATGGTTTTCCTATTGAAGGTGATTACGAGAACCAAGAACTGCAATGCTTTTATTCTGGAAAGTTTGATGAAAATGAAAAATTTACCGGATATGCTGAATTAGAAACTCCGACTTTTCAATATGTTGGGGAATTCCTTAATGGGAAAAAGAATGGATTTGGTAAACTGTATAATAAGAAAACCAATACCATATATGAAGGTACTTTTTTGAACGATGAAAGATCTGGAGAAGGTACCGAATACATTGAAGGTTCCAGTTATACATATAAAGGTTCATGGTTAAAAAATCAGAAAAATGGGTATGGAGAATTTATTGATAAAGACGGGACTCAATATGTTGGATATTTTGAAAATGGAGAAATTAAAGGTGTAGGTATAAAAACTAATTCAAATGGTGATCTTGTTGCAGGAAACTGGATTAACAATGATTACCCGTCAGGAGATAATTGTAGTTATTTTGGAACAAGTGGACAGCAATATTATGGTGAAATAGTTAATGGAAAATTAGAGGGGTATGGCGTCTTCATCGATTCTAACGGAACTAAATATGAAGGAACTTTTACTCAAAATCAGCGAACAGGTTTTGGACAACAAATATACCCTGATGGTAGTGTTTATACTGGTTATTATTATGGAAATCAAAGGAATAAAGAAGGAACTTTTGAATTTTCAAATGGTTATATGTATGAAGGAGGATTTTTAAACGGTGTTTTCTATGGAAATGGATTTCTAACCGCAGAAGAAAATGAAGAGATTACTGTAATAGCTTCTTCAGAATGGAATGGACTTAATGTACCAGATAATAGTGAAGGAGCTACAACTTCAGATGGCGAACAACTAGTTGCTTCAATAAGTCTTCCACGTACGGGAAAAATACTTTTTAGTAATGGTGATATGTGGGAAGGCTATATGAATAATGGGAATCCTATAGCTGGATTAGGTATTTGGACTACACAGGAAGAAAGATTAGCAAAAATTGAAAGAAACAAAAACAATATAATTCTATGTTCGTATAAATATAACGATAAGGAATATGATTTATCATCAGTTTATACTGATTATGAAATTCAAAAAATAATTACTTCTGATACATATTTAACAAGTTTTAATGATTATTATTTAAAACATAAAAAAACACTGGATAAAGTTGTTGGTGGATTACAGACTGTCGCTTCAATCCTTTCAATACTACCAAGTCCTATACAGCCAATAGTAGCTGGTATAGATATCGGATTATCAATTGCACAAATAACATTAAAATCAATTTCGACTTCAGAACAAATATATGATGTTTGTATAGCTGGAAATCAAACCTTAATTCCAGGAATGTTAAAAGATTATGGGAAAGATATTGTTTGGGATGCTGTAAACTGTCTTTTTGCCTCAGCCGGTTCGATGGATGCGATTGGGCGATTTGGTTCAAAAATAGGAAAGGGGTTTGGAAAGGCAGGACAGAAAATTTCGCAGATTACATCAAAAGCAATCGCAAAAAGTCCGACTCTCACTAAAGCTGTTGCTCACTTGGACGATCTTGCGAAGGTTGGGAAAGCCAACATGCAAGCTTTTGTAAAGACTGCATCTCAAGCTCCATTTTTTCAATATGTAGCAAAAACTGGAGGAAAAGTAACTCGTATTCTAAAAACAAATTGGATAAAGATGGCATATCCTAAATTGTTTAAGCAATATGGGGATGATATTACAAATCTTTTATTTAAATTTGGTAATGATTTATCTGCCCAGCTTGGCAAAAATGGAGATATCTTAATTCGAGCAGCGAAAAAACATGGAGACGATGTCTGTCGATTATTCTTAAAGAAAGGCGATGATATAGCAAAAGCTGTTCGCTTATCAAAATATCCAGATGAAGTTATGGACTTTATTACTAAGAGTGGAAATTTTGATGAGGCATTAAAAATTGCAACTAAACATAGAAGTTTAGGAAAATTAGTTAATGAATATGGTGATACAGCAATTCGTTTAATTAATAAATATGGTGAAAAAGCTATAATAGGTTTAAATGTTATTGATGCATCAAAAACTACAATGGAAGTTGTCTCTACGGCACGAAAAGTTGTTACGATGTGTCCAGTACCTCTAGAAGAAGGTTTACTTCAATTCTTGTTAAAATATACAGATAATGCTGTATCCTTGTTAGCTAAACATAATTTGCAGGTAGTTGAATTATTTCAGAGGGTAGGTCTTAGAAATCAAGATTTATTGGTAAAAATATTAACAAGAGATGGGGATGATGCATTAAAATTATTAAAAAATGTTGTCCCAGAGAAAATTGGAACTACATTAGCAAAATTAGAAAATATACCTGTAAATAATTTTAAGGTCACAAAATTAATCGATAATTCAAATTCTTTAATCTCAAAATTACCAACAGAGGTACAAGAAGCAATAGGTAAATATACTACAAAAACTCATCGTATAATTAACAGAAATCTAAGAAATGGTAATCCAGATAAATATGCAGATTTAATAAAAGGAGCATTAAAAAAATCAAAAGTGCCAGAGGATGTTAGTGTATTTAGAGGAGTGAATGGCTTTGTGGGGGATATTCCAATTACTATGCGTAATGGAAAATTTAATTTACCAAAAACAGGGGATATTATTTCTAGCAAAGCTTTTACTAGTACATCGTTAAATGCAAAGTATGCCGGGGCTTATCTTAACAAATCTGAAATTCCTATTTTACAGGAAATACTTGTTCCAAAGGGGTCGCAAGGATTATATATAAGTGATTATGCCAAAGGTGTTTTTGGCCCTAATCAACAAGAACTATTACTTAATGCAGGAGCAAAGTTTAAAATAGTTGAAACTCAAATTTTGAAAGCAGGAACAGAGATTGGTGGTGTTATATTAGAAAAACCAACGGCATTAGTAAAAATGGTACTTGAAGCATAATTAAGTGAGGAAAAATAATGGAATATATATCATTACAAAAAAGAATTCTAACAGAATGTAAAGATCAGGCTAAAGAATATTTGGTAAAAAAAGGAACTTGTGGTTTAATCGGTTTTTTTTCAGTGTTAGGTTCTGAT
Source organism: Treponema sp. (assembly GCA_016293645.1). Classification (GTDB taxonomy): domain Bacteria; phylum Spirochaetota; class Spirochaetia; order Treponematales; family Treponemataceae; genus Treponema_D. Next base: position 76,188 of record JAEDDW010000003.1, read on the forward strand.
GAAGCTGAGAAAATGGTTGATTTTTTTAAAACTGGGAATAAATCTAATTCATTAGATCCATTATTGTGTGTGATTCCTTTAGTATTAAAAAATGGTAAAATTTTCGAAACAGATAAGGTTATTTCGGCTTTAAAACATGTTTGCCCAGATATTTCAGAGCATGCTTTAATTGATGGTCTTATTCTTTTTTCATTTATATTTGATTTATTTTATGGGGCGAATATAAATGATGCTTTGGATAATATAAATATCTTAAATGAGGACTGTAAAAAGAAATTTAATATTATACCATTCCATAAATTAAATCTAAGCAGTATATCTTCCTTAAAAACAGATTTTAAGTCTATGATTGTATTGAAGGATTTTGTTGAAAGCGAAGAACTATCTAATAATCAATTTTTTAATTACACAGATAGCGTATCAAAAGCAATAATATTGTTTATAAGAGATAGTTCTAGAGAAAGTAATAATAACTTAGAGGTAGAAAAAAAATATGGAGATGCTATAAAGAGTTTTCTTTTGTCAATTTAATAATTGAATCTCTTATAGACTATTCCATCTTAAGGTATATTCTTTTTGGCATATTTCAAAAAACTCTTCTTTTGAAATGTTATTACTATTTATAAATATATTGTTATTTTTTATAATAGAGCAGAATAACGCTAGTGAATAAGCTTGGCAGTTTATAGATTTTTTTTCATTAAATTCAATATCTGTAAAAGCGTTATATTCTAGTGCTTTTAATAAGAGATTTTTATTTTGAAGGAGTGCATTTGAGTATAACCAATCATAGAACAATGTTTTTGGTTCAGTAGAAAAGTCTTTACCCATTATATTAAAAGCAATGATATTTCCTGATTCTTTAAGTCTCTGGTCTCTTTTTGCTTCTCTAGAAGAAACTTTTAATAAATCTGTGTAGGGGCCACCTCTTTCAAAAACTTTAGATGCTTGGAAAAGTTGTTCGACACAAAAATTTCTATTATCGATTTTTAAGGATAAATTAAACGCACTTAAACTAATGCCAATGGGATTTGGAGACTTTGAAGATATTTCAAGTATATTTTTGATACCTTTTTTTTCAGCTGCCTTATGTAAAGAGGAAATACATTTTTGTTTTTGAGAAAGTGCAAAACCAGAGAAGTATTCATATTCTATAAGAGTTTGTTTTACACCGATTTCATTTGTTAGTGGTTGATATACAGTTTTTTGTGCCATATTGGTTTACAATATATAATGAATCGAATTATTATTCTATAATCAAGGATAAGGATATTCAAATTTTAATCTAAAATGAAAAAAAAATATTTTTTATCTTTTTAATGAATTTATATCTTCAGTGTTCTTTTGCTATAACTTCAAAAGAAGTATTAGATTCAATAAGAATATATTTACATGATTTAATAGATTCTCAAATAGGTGCGATAGATTCAGAAGGTAATTATTTAAAGAATGGGCAAGGTCTAAATTGTTCTGGTTTTGCGAAATGGATTGTAGATGGTTTTTATACACCGTTATGCAAGGATGATGAACCAAAATATATATCCATACAGGTATTAAGGCGGAAACACCTAGAAGAAAGAGGAACTCCAGATGTTCTTATCTATGAAGACAGTAGAGATCCTTATTTTGGTTTAGATTGGACTAGAAATCTTGCGGTAGAATTGGGAAAAAAGCGTGGTGAAAAACCAGTTTATAAAACTTATGATATTACAGATTCTACTGTTTGCGATTATGTTATGAATTGTGGGTATCCTTTATGGAAAATAGAGAGGGTACTCATAGAGCAAGAATTATTACATCCAGGAAGAATATATTTGGGGTCGATTAATGGCTATTATGGAAATAATCCAAAACTTTGGCAGCATTACCATATAGCGGTTTTTATTCCTTACTATGAAAATAATATACTTAAAATTATTGTTTTAGAAAGAAATAAAGAAACTTCATTTGGTTATTTGCTTCAGCGTTATCCGAATACATATTGTCATTTAGTTGGATTTACAACTGAAGGTGAATATGAATTGATGGAGCCGTAAAATGAAATATGAATATTATAAATGCCTTGAACAACAATACTTCACGGATGGAAAAGTGATTGATCCACTTGATGAAAATTATGGTAAACATACTATAGTACTGTAATGCCTAACCGCAACTTGGACTAAAACAGCAAAGCTAATAAGGTGTATAATACAAAGGAAGGACACCATATGGGAAGAACAAGAAGAACTTTTACGGCAGAAGAAAAATTTAAAGTTGTTATGGCAGTGATTCAGGTTGGAAAAGCTGTCAGCGATGTTGCAAAGGAAAACAACATTCATCCGAACATGATTCTGAACTGGAAGAAAGAATTTCTGGAAAACCCCGCCATGATTTTCAATCGGACTCGGCCGGATATAACAGAAAAGGCTCAGCAGAAAAAGATTGATGAACTGGAAGCAAAACTTCAGAAGGAATCTTCTGAAATTGAAAATATCGTTACAACCTTTGATGAAATTTTTAAGGAAATGAGTTACGCAAAAACTAATCCTGCATCAAAAGAAGTTTTGAATTATCGCAAGGCCATGCTCCGTGGGTTTGAACTTTTAAAACAGAACGGTTTTATTTCTGCCAATCACATAATCCAAATTCATCACATTGTTGCACCAGAAGCCGGTGATTTGCGCAAGCTTCACGGCACTGTAATTATGAATACAAAGACTGGCCAGGTTTTGCATACACCACCTCAGAATTATGAAGAAATCAGTGATTATCTGACTAATCTTGAAAATACATAAACATGCCTGAACTTGAAGAAACAGATCCTGTCTTAAAAATGGCAGTAATTCATTTTCAGTTTGAATCCATTCATCCTTTTTATGATGGTGTCGTTGCCGGTGTTAAACTTCCTAAAAATGCCGGCGAGAAATTTCCGCTTTTA
>JAEDDW010000082.1 GCA_016293645.1 Treponema sp.
TGATACACAACCAAGACCTGTTACTACTACTCTTCTCATAATATTATCTCCTAATCTCATAGTTATGGAAAAAGCACTCCCATTGAGAACCGTGCCAAGCCTGCTCCGGTGTTCCCTGTCCACCAGTAAGGCTGAGGGCTTCACCCTCAGAATCCGCGTGGGTCACAAGTCGCATTTTGTCACGAACCTCAATTCCGCACTTTTTCCGTCGTATATTATCTGCCGATACCATTATTTCGTTTTAAGGAAATAAAGTAATCTTCATTCATAAAAAGAAACGAGGCGAATCCAGGTTTCTTTTCAATCCATAATTATGAATTGCTTAAGTGCTTAAGCTCCCATGCCGCCGTCTACACCGATGACCTGACCGGTGATATATGTCGAAAGGTCGCTTCCAAGGAACAATGCTGCGTTTGCAATGTCCTCTGGTTTTCCGGCTCTCTTAAGCGGAATCTTTTCTGCCATTGCTGCCTTTACTTCGTCCTTAAGAACATTTGTCATGTCTGTTTCGATGAATCCAGGTGCGATTGCATTTACGCGAACACCACGAGCACCAACTTCTGCTGCAAGTGACTTGCTGTAAGCAATAACGCCACCCTTTGAGGCAGAGTAGTTAACCTGTCCGCCGTTTCCGTGAATACCAACGATAGAAGACATGTTGATGATTGAACCTGCGCGCTTTCTGATCATGTCGTTTGAAACTACCTGGCTGATAAGGAATGCTGATGTAAGGTTGATGCGGAGAACATCGTCCCAGTCTTCCTTCTTCATGCGGAACGAAAGACCGTCGCGTGTGATTCCAGCATTGTTTACAAGGACATCAAATCCGCCTGCTTCTGCAAGGGCTGCCTTTACGACTTCTGTTACCTGTTCTGCGTTTCCAACATCTGCATAGATTTCATGGAATGCAACTCCGTTTTCCTTTGCAAGGGATTCAAGAGCGTCTTTGTTGGCAGAAGGCTTTGAACAAAGTCCCCATACTTCGCAACCGTTCTTAAGGTAAACTTCTACAATAGCCTTTCCGATTCCGCGTGAAGAACCGGTGATAAGGGCTTTTTTTCCTTTAAGCATTTAAAACCTCCAAAAACATATGCTCCCATAAAGAACCCTGCCAAGCCTGCTCTGGTGCTCCCTTTCCACTTTTAAGGCTGGGGACTTGGCCCCAGATTTTCTGATGGGTCGCAAGTCGCAGTTTGTCAGGAACCTTTATTCCGCATATGTTTTTAACTTTTATGTTTAATGAGAAAAACACTTTATGGTTCTTCCCACAAAATCTTGGGAGAGAGAAAATCTCCTTCCTAAGTTGGGTCGCAAAGTCGCAGGTTCCTCGAACCCTGACTCCGCATATGTTTTTAACTTTTATGTTTAATGAGAAAAACACTTTATGGTTCTTCCCACAAAATCTTGGGATGGGAGAGAATCACATCCCAACCGTATATTACAGGGTGCTGATTGTTTCTGCTGTGTTTACAGGTGTAGCGGCGATTCCTGCGCCGAATTCTGTCTGTCCCCAAAGTCCCGTAAGAACTTTACCAGGTCCAACTTCAAGCACTGCAGAGTTTTCGATTCCGTCTTCCTTGATTACGCCGGCAAGACATGCTTCTTCGTCTGTCCAGAGAACCGGGTGTGTAAGGTGAAGAACAGCAGCCTTCTTTGCCTGGTCTCCATCAAGAACTTTTCCGCCAGTTACATTTGAGAAAAGATTGATTTTTGGATCGTTGAATGTGATGTCAGCAAGGAACTTTTCGAATTCAACGGCAGCATCCTGCATGAGTGGAGAATGGAATGGACCTGCAACCTTGAGGCGAACTGCACGGCGGGCACCTGCTTCCTTTGCGGCAGCTTCAACCTTATCAAGAGCATCGAAAGTTCCGCTTACTACAGTCTGCTTGTCGCTGTTCATGTTTGCGGCATATGCATCTTCGATTGGTTCTACGAGAGCCTTTACCTGATCCTGTGAAAGACCAAGAACAGCTGTCATTCCAGGTGCGCGACCTTCGCTTTTTGCCGCAATTTCTTCACATACTTTCTGCATGATGATTCCGCGCTGGCGAACAACCTTGATTACATCTTCGAATGAAAGAACTCCGGCTGCGTAAAGTGCCGGGAATTCACCGAGGGAGAATCCCATTGCAGAAGAAGGTTCAATTCCCTTTTCCTTGAGAGCTGCCATTGTTGCCAATGAAGCTGCTGTAATTGCAATCTGGCTGTTGTCGCTTCTTGCAAGGTCCTCTGGTGTTGATTCCCACAAAAGCTTTGCCATATCAAGTCCAGTGATTGCCGAAATATCGTCGATCACTTTTTTTGCTGCAGGAGAACTCTCTGCAATATCCTTAGCCATACCAGGTGCCTGTGCTCCCTGTCCAGGGAACAAAAATGCATACTTCTTTGACATATTAACCTCATTATAAAAGTTTAGTATATTTATTATGACAAAAATAGAAAAAATGTCAAGCAGAAATGATTCAGCAATTCAAGGATCCCTGAGCCACGTCGAAGGGTCCGTCGTACTTTGACATGTTGTCCCACGGACGGTTCGACTGCGCTCACCGATCCTGACTGCGCTCACCGATCCTGACTGCGCTCACCGATACTGACTGCGCTCAGCAATTCTGACTGCGCTCACCGATCCTGACTGCGCTCACCGATCCTGACTGCGCTCACCGATCCTGTATAGCGAGAGCTCAGCAATCCTGCGTGTCATGGATCAGCTGTCCTGCATGCCGAAACGAGCACATGTTTAAAAATAAAAAAGCCCCATCGGTAATCGAGGGAGCTTTCCATCATTGTAGCCAAGAAACTATTCTGTAAGAATCTTGATCACTTCTGCCTTATCCTGTGTGTTGAGGATCTGGGCACGCTTGTCTGCAGACTTGAACAGAAGGCTTACTTCAGCAAGGAACTGAAGGTGTGGGCCTGTCTTGTTGACAGGAGACAATGTCATAATGAAAATACGGCATGGTTCGCTGTCAAGGCTGTCAAAGTCAACCGGATTGTCAGAAACTCCGATACATGCAACAAGGTCAGAAACTGTGTCTGTCTTTCCGTGTGGAATTGCGATTCCGTGCTTCATGCCTGTAGACATTTTGCGCTCGCGGTCGAGTACACATTCTTTTGCAGATGCTTTATCTGTAACCTTTCCTGCCTTTACAAGGATTTCAATGAGTTCGTCGATAATTTCTTCTTTAGTAGTTCCTTTAAGGTGAAGGTCTACTGTTTCAGGTGTTAATACTGTTCTTAAGTCCATATCTATATTCTATTTACCCCCATAAAATTTGTCAAGGACGAAATGGAGAAAGTGGACAAAAGTTACGGAACAGGAAAATCCTGCCATCGCAATGCTTCTGCCCGTTTTTCTCGACTGCTGTTTTTCACTCGACAGCTTTCTTCAATTCCGCTATGAGTTTTTCAGCAGCTTCTCTTGAACCCATTCCAAAACTGAAAAGAGATTTCAAAGGGAAGCCCTGGAACATTGCGTCTGCCATTTCCTTTGCGGCAGCCCCCATGTCACCGATGACAGTATCATCACTGCCCTTGTCGTTTTCTTTAAGATATGCCTTGAATATCGGAGCCGTTCTTGGATCATCAAGCAATGCGCTGAATGTTGTGTCTCCCTTGATTTCCAAAGGAAGATAACGTTCAGTCCTGAAATTCAATTTTGCTGAAGTCTGAATATTGTCGCTTGAATTTCCTGCAAGGATTTCGTACTCTCCGCTTTTTGCATACCAGTCGTTAATTTTTGTTTCGTAGTAGCTCAGGCTGCGTGCATCAAGTTCAACGGAAACTTTTTTTGTCTCTCCAGGCTCAAGATAAATTTTCTTGAATCCCTTGAGTTCCTTTACGGGACGTCCGAAAGTTTTTGTCTTGTCAGCAACATAGAACTGAACTACTTCCTTGCCGGCAACTTTTCCGGTGTTCCTGACGTCAACAGTCGCTGTAACAGTTCCGCCTTCCTTAAGCTCTGCGGAACTCAAAACCAGGTTGCTGATTTCAAAAGTCGTGTATGAAAGTCCATGGCCGAATGCGTATGCAACAGGCATGTTTTTCTTTTCGTAGTAACGGTAACCAACGTAAATGCCTTCATCATATTTTGTTGTAATTCCATCACCGCCAAATGAAAGATAGCAAGGAGTATCTTCAACGCGGAGAGGGAAAGTCTCTGCAAGGTGACCGCAAGGATTTGCTTCTCCGTACAAAAGCATGTCTGTTGCTTCTCCGACACCCTGGCCGCCAAGATACATTTCAAGAACGGCACCGACATCCTTTCTCCACGGAAGAACAACAGGAGCACCGTTGTGAAGGACCACAACCACGTTCCTGTTCACCTTGAGGATTTCTTCGATGAGCTTGTTTTGGCATGCAGGAAGATCCATGTTCTTTCTGTCAAAGCCTTCGCATTCAATCACATCTGGAAGACCTGCAAAGACAACCACAACATCAGCGCACTTTGCTTTTTCAACAGCGGCTTTGATTTCACCATCGTCAGCAAGATCCCTGTCTGCAGGGAAAGCCTTTGCATAATCAACACTGCGATTTTTTTCAAGGGCAACATCAAATGCGTTGCTTACCCTGCTGCACTGGATGTGGCTTGAACCACCACCCTGGTACCTTGGAACTTTTGCATATTCCCCGACATAAAGAATCTTGGCATCTTTTTTAAGCGGAAGGATTCCGTTGTTCTCAAGAAGGACAGCGCACTCGCTTTCTACCTTAACTGCCTTTTTGTGGTCGCGTTCATTGTCAAAGACAGCATCGTCGTGAGGATTGTCTACATAATCAAAGAGGACATTGAGCATGTTCTCAACAGCCTTGTCCAAAAGCTTTTCATCAAGAGTTCCGGCCTTTACGGCTTCCACGATTTTTGCATCGTTTACACCGCCGCTTGCAGGCATTTCAAGATCAAGGCCGGCTGCAATTCCCTTTGCACGGTCAGCAACTGCACCCCAGTCTGTCATTACATAGCCGTCAAAACTCCATTCGCCGCGGAGAATGTCCGTAAGGAGTTTTTTGTTTTCTGCGGAATAAACACCGTTGATCTGGTTGTAGCTGCACATCATGGTTTTTGGCTTGCTTTCTTTAACGGCAATTTCAAAACCGCTAAGGTAGATTTCACGGAGAGTTCTTTCATCCATTTCGGAACTAACGCTCATGCGGAAATATTCCTGGTTATTTGCAGCAAAATGCTTTACGGAAGTTCCCACATTCCATTTCTGTACACCGCGGATGTGGGCTGCTGCGATTTTTCCGGAAAGGTATGGGTCTTCTGAAATGTATTCAAAGTTGCGGCCGCAAAGTGGACTGCGCTTGATGTTCATTGCAGGACCAAGAAGAATTGAAACATTCTGTGCGCGGCACTGCTGACCAAGGGCATCTCCCATTTCCTCAAGGAGGTCTGTATCAAAACTTGATGCTGTCGCACAAGCCGCAGGAAAGCAGACAGATGTGACAGTTGTTCCGTCTTTATTCATTTTACGAAGACCATGTGGTCCGTCAGATACCATTACAGACGGAATCCCTACACGTTCTACAGGTTTTGTATCCCAGAAACTTGCACCGGAACAAAGGGAAGCTTTTTCTTCCAATGTCATTTTTGAAATTATTGATTTAACGTCACGAGCCATTGTGACCTCCATGATATATAGAAGAAATCCACTCAAAAAAATAAGAGCAACACGGATTTCAATAACATTATAAATCGGTAAATTTAAATTGACAATTTTAAAATAAGATTGCCGGATCAAGTCCGGCAATGACAGTTTGATAGAGAAGTGGATTGCCACGCCCGTTCCGGGCTCGCAATGACGAATCGCAATGACGAAACAGATTGTTTCGTCGAATACTTTTCGCAATGACGGCAGGTAATGATTAGAGTGCGGCAAGTTTTGCGGCAACAAGTTTGCTTGCAACTGCAGGATTTGCCTTGCCCTTTGATTCCTTCATGACCTGACCACAGAGCCAGCCGACAACATTTGTCTTTCCGCCTTTGAAGTCTGCGATTGCCTTAGGGTTGTTTGCGATTACTGTGTCAACGATGGCTTCGATGGCACCTTCGTCTGCAACAACTTCCATGCCTTCTTCCTTTGCGATTACCGAAGGCATTTTGTTTGTTTCAAGCATTTTTGCAAATACTGTCTTACCCTGGGCACCGGAAATCTTCTTGTCGGCAATAAGATTGACAAGTTCTGTAATATGTGCAGGTGTAATTGTAACATCAAGAATTGTCTTTTTCTGTTCGTTGAGGACTGCAAGAAGTTCAGCAAGAATCCAGTTGGCGACTTTTTTAACATCCTTTGCATTCTTTGCGGCATCTTCAAACCACATGGCAAGGTCACGGCTTGTTGTCAAAGTCTGAACGTCAAAGTCAGAAAGTCCATATTCCTTCTTGAGGCGGGTTCTCTTTGCTTCCGGAAGTTCACCTACGCGGTCAAAGGCACGCTTGATGAGTTCTTCTTCAACTGTAAAAGGCTTGATGTCCGGTTCAACAACAAAGCGATAGTCTACGAAAGAATTCTTTGTACGCTGAACAACTGTCTGCTTTTTGTCATCATCCCAACCCATTGTAACCTTGAATCCGGCATTGAATTCCTGGCGGTCATTGATGAATTCTTCAAGCTGTCTCTTTGCTTCGTAGGCACAGGCATCCTTGATTGTACGGAATGAGTTGAGGTTCTTGATTTCGGAAATCGGTGTGTGGTAAACCTTTCCGTCTTCCCAAACGTTGAGGTTGATGTTGGCGTCACAGCGCATGTTGCCTTCTTCAAGGTTACCGTTTGTAACTTTAACATAGCGCAAGATTTCCTGAACTGTCTGGAAGAACAATGCAGCTTCTTCACCGGAAGTCATGTCAGGCTTTGTAACGATTTCTATGAGCGGCGTTCCACAGCGGTTGTAGTCGATGTATGAGTGTGCACCCTGCAAGTGGAGCGACTTTCCTACGTCTTCTTCAAGGTGAATGCGTTCTACGCGAACACGGCGGTATTTTCCATCTTCCACGATGCAAGGCTCACCCTTGAAGTTTGTTGGACGGCATTTTGGTCCGCCTGCCCTTTCTTCTTCCGGATAATGGATCATTGGAAGGTCAACATATCCGTCTGTACAGAGAGGAATATCGTACTGAGTAATCTGATAGCCTTTTGCAAGGTCAGGATAGAAATAATGCTTGCGGTCAAATTTTGTAAAGCGGGCGATCTTGCAGTTGAGCGCATGGCCTGCTACGGCACCAAGTTCAACATATCCTTTTGAAATGCGTGGCATGGCACCAGGGAGTCCGAGACATACAGGACATACGCGTGTATTTGGCATTCCGCCGTAACGGTTTTCACAGGCACAGAAAGCCTTTGTCTTTGTAAGCAACTGGGTATGGATTTCGCATCCGATTACAACTTCATATTTTTCAATAGCCATAATGATTCCTATAAAAATTTGTCATCTATTATAGAAAAGAATTGTTTTTTTTACAATTAGTAAGTATAGAAACCAGCTCCAGCATAAAAATGGAAATATTACCGGTCAGTCCGCGTCTGGCAAAACCGCTAGCTAGCGTCGCTACACGCTGAGCCCGGCAAGGAAACTATCGTTCCGTGCTCAGAGTGTTTTTGCCAACCGCTACCTTTCCTCTCATATTTCCATTTCCGTGGCTCATTAATCGCATTTTGTCACGAACCCTCACTCCG
>JAEDDW010000083.1 GCA_016293645.1 Treponema sp.
TGTAAAAGTTGTGGATTTGATGGTGCTGCTCCAAAAACATATCTTCCTGTGAAGGTTCGAGTTAGGGATTGAAAGGGCGACGAAGTCGTTGTTTTGCCTGCAAAACAATGAAGCGATAGCGGAACCCTGAAAAGCCCGACCTGTTGACGAAGACAACGGGTAACTCTCAAAGCTTTAATTGAAGTCGCTTGCCAGTGTATAAACTTACTTTTCCTTTACCGAAATCCAGATTTCGCAGGTATAGTCCGGGCTTGAAATATCCTGTGACGGATAAACTTCCAGTTCAACACCCCAGCCGTATTCAACACCGATTCCATAAGGAAATTTATTACCGTTCAATTCACTTGAAAAAACTTATTCCCATCAGACCTTTGATTTTTTTGTCTGGAAAATAACTGATGATTTTTTCAGTTGTGCCATTTTTTCCGCATTCCATCCAGAAATCAGTGATGTTTCGACAGGTGATATTCTGAGCCTGTCTAAGGGCTCAACCACCGCCACTTCAGAACGCCTGAGGCGCCACTACTATCCCTTGCGCATTAAAGTGAAAAAATATCATTGTTGTAAGAAATCATCTTAAGTTTCTCACAAGACTTCAACTGACCACAACTTATGCAGGTTTCAACTTTCTGAGACATTGCACACTGCCGAATCTGACACAGGGAATCACAGAAAGGAGTTTTTACGCCATCCATACGGCAACCTTCACAATTAATCATTTCAGGCAAAATTTCCACCTGATTCAATTTTGACCATTCAGCAGCAACTTTAATCCTGTAGCATACATTAACTGGATCATAAACGACCATATCAAATTCACCAATTATTTTTTTGTAGTAAGACCACCGGTTGGAAGGGAATTTATTCTGATTTTGATTTCTTCGATATCCATGGATTTATCATAACTTAGTTAACATAATATAACAAGTTAACTAAGTTATAATTGCTATGAATTTCAAATCCGTCTACCAGATTTTTCATATCCCCTACTTTCATCAATTGCTTTCTGATTTTTTTCATATCAAATAGTCCAATCTGCTGAATTTTTTAATCTATCAACAATTGGGTTTTAATTCCGCCAGAACTTTCGGAAAAAAAACTGGAGCCACCATCTCCTTTCCATCTCAATGCGACAACCGACACTTGCTCAGGAAATATTCCATGACTCTCATATCCGAATCAAGTTCAGGATGGAAAGAAAGCCCCAGCTGGTTTTTATATTCAACCGCAACAATCTTACCATCAATAACGGAAAGCACATTAACATCTTTTTCAACTCCCGTAATGACGGGAGCTCTTATGAAAGTCATGGGAACATTTCCAATCTTGCCAAAGTCACCAGAAGTTTTAAAACTTCCAAGCTGCCGTCCATAGGCATTCCGCTGAACCGTCACGGGCAATGTCTGGAAATGCCTCAGACTGTCATTGTTTATGTTCCGGCTGAGCAGAATCAAACCTGCGCAGGTTCCAAGGACCGGAATTCCATCATCAATGAGATTTTTCAGAGAATCATACATTCCAAGTTCCTTTATGAGCTTTCCCTGAACCGTACTTTCCCCACCGGGCAAAATCAAGCCATCCAGATCTGAAATGTCCTTCAATCCGCGAAGTTCAACAGCCTCACAGTTGAATCGACGCAGCATCATCTCATGTTCGATGAAAGCTCCCTGAACGGCAAGAACTCCGATTCTCATCATCTGCCTCTTTCTTCCATGATAAGCTGAATTTCATTCTCATTGATGCCTACCATCGCCTCACCCAGATCTGAAGAAAGTTCCGCTATGAGTTTTGCATCAGTGAAATTGGTGACAGCCTTGACGATTGCCGCAGCACGTTTTACAGGATCTCCAGATTTGAAAATTCCAGAGCCCACGAAAACACCTTCAGCACCAAGCTGCATCATCAATGCCGCATCAGCAGGAGTCGCCACACCACCGGCAGCAAAATTTACCACCGGCAGTTTTTTATTTACATGAACAAACTGAACAAGTTCATAAGGTACCTGAAGATTTTTTGCAGCCTCAAAAAGTTCGTCCTCACGCATTGAAGAAATTTTCGCGATCTCGGAATTCATTTTTCTCATGTGCCTTACAGCCTGAACAATGTCTCCTGTACCAGGCTCTCCTTTTGTTCTTATCATGGAAGCACCTTCGTTTATTCTGCGCAGTGCCTCCCCCAGATCCCTTGCCCCACACACAAACGGAACCTTGAAATTCCTTTTGTTGATGTGATAGACATCATCTGCCGGAGACAAGACTTCCGACTCATCAATGTAATCGATTTCAATCGCCTCAAGTATCTGAGCCTCAACAAAATGTCCTATTCTGCATTTTGCCATCACAGGAATGCTTACCGCCTCCTGGATTCCTCTGATCATTTTTGGGTCACTCATTCTCGAAACTCCACCAGCTGCACGGATGTCAGCCGGAATTCTTTCAAGCGCCATCACCGCACATGCACCCGCAGCTTCCGCGATCATTGCCTGTTCCGGAGTTGTAACATCCATGATCACACCACCCTTCAGCATCTGGGCAAGACCTTTATTCAATTCGTACTGTGTTTCTTCCATATCGTCCACCTTCTAAAAAGATGTTGATACAATGCAGAAAAACTGATATTAAATAAATAGTCAAATTGAACAATTTTTAGATGCCAGATTCATTTCAACGAGGAACCATGCTTACATACGATTTTTCAGATATCAAAGGACCAATCTACAAGGAACTCTATCAGAAAATAAGAAAAGATATACTCAACGGTACGATAAAAGCCGGGGAAAAATTGCCATCAAAGCGTTCCCTTGCACAGAATCTCGGAGTAAGTACCATTACGATTGAAAATGCATATGATCAGTTGATTAGCGAAGGCTATCTATACAGCGAATTAAAGAAAGGCTATTTTGTAAGCGACATAAAGAATCTATCAAAACCCAAGGTCATACAAAAGCCGGAACTCAACATCTGCATCAACAGGAAGACTGTCTACGATTTCGATTTTTCATCCAACAATGTCGAGGCAAAAAACTTTCCTTTTTCCATCTGGGCAAAATTGAGCCGCGAAGTATTATCAGAAATGCAGTCCCAGGTTCTTCAGGTTTCTCCAAGTTCAGGAATAGAAGATCTGCGGAAAGCTATTTCCAAACATCTCCTTTCATTCCGCGGAATGTCGGTAGATCCAAATCAGATAATAATTGGCGCCGGAACTGAAAACCTTTATGAGATTCTAATCAAGCTCATCGGAACCAGCAAAACTTTCTGCATAGAAAATCCCGGCTACACAAAAATCAGAAAAGTCTATGACATCAATAAAGTTCATTACGTACATGCAGACATGGATACAAACGGAATAAAGATTGAAGAGCTCAAAAAGTCAAGCGCCGATATTGTCCACATCAGTCCAAACCACCACTTCCCTACAGGAATCACGATGCCTGTCTCACGCCGCTATGAAATTCTTGGATGGGCAAACGAAAAAAATGACAGATACATAATTGAAGATGACTATGACAGCGAATTCCGGCAAAACGGGAATCCGATACCGACTTTCCAGAGCATCGATGCATTTGGAAAAGTGATCTACATGAACACCTTTTCAAAATCCATAGCCTCGACAATACGTATCAGCTATATGGTTCTTCCGGAAAACCTTGCGAATCTGTATTACAGGACCATGGACTTCTACTCATGCCCGGTACCGACTTTTGAGCAATACACCCTCGCGAAATTCATTGACGAAGGATACTTTGAGAAACACATAAACCGCATGAGGCTCTACTACAGACGCAAGAGAATAACTGTATTCAACCTGCTGAAGAAAAACCTTTCAAAAAGCGAATGTTCCATCATCGAAAGTGACTCCGGACTTCACCTCATATTGAAACTGAATTGTTCCATGCCGGACAGGGAATTGAAAAAAGCCCTTCACGAAAAAGGAATCAACATCAACATGCTGTCCGAATACTATGCTTCGAGAAGTGAAAACCTGCAGCATATGTACATATTGGATTATTCCAACATCAATCTAGAAAGGTTCGACAACGCGATAAAGACATTGAAAAAAATCATTACATGAATTCATTCTTCTTCTGCGAGAAAATGATGATTCTACGATGACCATAATTCTTGCTCTTTCACTCATGGAAGCCTTATCTTGTTTCATACAATCCATGAGGAGGTAGTTTTATGGAATACATGAAATTAAAGTCGGTTGTAGCCGTAGCGGTACTTGCTGTGATTACAGGAGGCCTGTTCATGAGCTGCAGATCCATGTGTACGAATGTCAAAAGTGTTTCTGGATTTGACTTAGAAAAATTTCTCGGAGAATGGTATGAAATCGCAAGATATGATTTCAAGTACGAAAAAAACATGAGTCATGTAAAAGCCAGATACACCATGAATGAAAACGGAACCATCAATATTGAGAATTCCGGCTTCGACTATATCGACGGTAAACAGAAAACCAGAACCGGTAAAGTAAAATTCGCCGGTGAAAAGAATGAAGGGAAGCTCAAGGTTTCTTTCTTTGGCCCATTTTACAGCGGTTACAATATCGTTGCATTGGACAAGAACTACAACAATGTCCTGATAGCCGGTGATAATCTGAATCTGTTATGGATTCTAAGCAGAACGCCGGAAATTCCGGATGATGTAAAAGAAAACTATCTGAATATCGCCAGACAGATTGGATATGATGTGGACAAACTTGTCTGGACGATTCAGTAAATGACATTGGCAGATAAAAGGCAGACCGTTTCAACCATGATTCAGCCTGCTTTTTTAAATGGTCACATGCAAAAAAACTTTCCACCTTTAACATTCCAGGCGGAACAACTCGTGCGGAGGTTTACCGACCGTCAGCGAAATAGCGGCAATTCTTCCTGCAGGCGGATTTTTCTGTTCAGCTAAATAAAGCATCGCCTTGTTTCTCTGCTCATCGGTAAGATATTTTGCAATCGAAACATGAGGAAAAAAATTCGACGGAACATAATGGCTGTTGAAGATTGTCTCCGGCAGATTTTTCATTTTCTCATGAAAACGCGAAACCAGATTCAGCAGGACTTCTGTCTTCTCGACTGCAAGACAGGCAATCTTGGGAATCATTGTTCCGTAGCCGGGGAAAGACAATATGTTCTCGTGATCAATTTCTACCCCACGGAAAAGCTCGATGATCTTTGTCTGTTCCGCATTGCTATGAAATTGAAGCAACGTCATGTGAGGCGGAATTTCATTGGCCACCATGAAATCATTTTTACAGACGGCGGACATATTTTCCATCAGGTTTGAAAGATGACCACTGGTGTTCCGGTCAAAATAGGCTGTAATCAGATACATCACTTTCCATACCACCTCTGGAAAGTTCTACTCACAGTCAAAGATTGCCTTTGATTCGATATACTGGGAAAAATTTTCCTTCCACTGGTGATGACTATGGCAGTCGTCATAGGATTCGAGAGATTCCTTTTTCATCTCGATGATGATCATAAGATCATATCTGTTGGACCTGTCAATGCAATTTCTTACCAGGTTGTATCCACTCACTCCAGGCACTTCAAGCACTCCTTTGAAAATTGAATCAATCTCATCCATCATCTGGTCAAGTGACGGAGCATCTTTCCTGAATTTTACAATAATATGATGTTTCATTTCTTCACCTTGGATGATTATATCAATTTATGATTTTTTGAGATATAATCGGGGAACAATATTGAAATATTTTTATTATACAGCGGAGGCCTAACATGCCATTCATCGATACAAAAGTAACAATGAAGCTTTCAGATTCCCAGAAAGAAAACCTCAAGGCAAAACTTGGAAAAGCTATTTCCATAATGAACAAATCAGAAACATACCTGATGGTTGGAATTCTCGACGGTTATGATCTTTTCCTTGGCGGAAAAAAACTTGAAAAGGGAGCATTCATCAGCGTTCAGGTTCTTGGAAACGTGGATCAGGCCCAAAGCAACAAAATGACAGCAGAAATCTGCAAGACAGTAAATGAAGAACTTGGCATTCCTGGAGACTGCGTGTATATAAATTACCTTGGATACCGCGACTGGGGATGGAACGGCGGAAATTTCTAAAATGCAGATGGAATCCAACCCAAAACAAATTTCATTTCGCCGTCAGTTTGACAAGATCAATCTCTTCAATTTCATGTCCAACGACCTTGTATCCTATGCCGCACAGAAATACGGACAGGAGTTCACTGAATTCATCGACATGAAATGCGGAGCAATCCCGGAAGGTGACTATGAGAAAATCATCGACCCTGATTCTCCGGAACAATTTCTCATGCTTTACACTGACGTAGTATTGAAGAGAATTTCCGTGACATGCGGAAAGATCCTTGAGCTTGGCGAAGGCTATGACAGAGTCCTTGCAAACTATTTTTCTGATGCAGGCAAAAACCTCAATCTGCCCTCCCCTTCTACAATTGATGACGCCTACGGCCTGATAAAGCTCTGCGTCCTTGAAAAACAGAATGCAGCAGAAGATGTCATCATCAGGAAAAAAACCGACTGCCTGATATGGAAAAATGCAGACGCAGACATTTCCATGTGGAAACTCCTCATTCCTTTCATAAGTGGAATCCTTGGAAATTCAGGATTTTCTTTTTCAATAACCGAAGGCTCTGATCTTGTTTTGAGCAGAAACTAGTTCCGTGGCAGACTGTCAGGCTATGCATCTTGTCCCCGTGCAGGATTCAAGTTCAATCTCAACATAATCCGTAACGATTATGTCATTGATCGGAATGTTGAATATCTGCGAAAGAACGACAAGATTATCAATCGTCGGCAGGTTGATTCCACGGGTCCAGTTGTAGATGGTCTGGATGTAAGGAAATCCCATGATTTCCTGAAGGTCCCTTGCGGAAACTCCAGACTGCTTCATAAGTGTCTTGATTCTTTTTCCTGATTCGGAAAGATTAACTACAGGTCTCTGAAAAATTGTTGTATTCACGATGGTCTCCTTTCATAATTCCGGATCTAGAATCCGAGGAGCCATCGCATAGTTGGAAATATTATACTGCCATGACCCCAGTCTCAAAAATAGCAAAACGACGCTTATTGACGCTGACGTTTTTACGTTTATTAAAATCTTTTTTCACAGTAGAAATGGTTTTTAGAGTCTGCTTTACAGCTGCGTAACCATGATGATCATTTTTTGTAGTTATCATTGCCATTCCTCCTGTCTGCTATTTTTGCCCTGGATACCAGCGCGTAATGGTGCCACTATAGCACACCTTCACAATCGTGTCATTAAAGTTTCTCTTTAAAAACCGACTTTTTTCAGTTTTTTTCAAGAAAACTTCTCACCCCTTCAAGATGCTTTATTCCGGCCTGCCTTCCCATTTCATAGACCCGCTGCAGTTCACTAGGATCATGTTCCGTCCGGCCTATTCCCACATCTGTTTCAGGAGCGATGACATAACAGCTGCCTTTCTTTTCCTGGTCAAAGACGAATTTTTTTTCGTCCTCGTACATAAGATGGCGGTTTGCCATTGCCTCGACAATCTTTGGATATTTTCCAAGCAGAATCTTCATGAGCCACATGAAAGACGAAGGCTTTTTCTTATATTCCCTTGTCGTGCCGGCCAGCAGTCCCGCGTCCACTGTAATGAAAGACGAAGGCTTTTTCTTATATTCCCTTGTCCTGGTGAGGATCACGACAT